>DTXE01000235.1 GCA_012962595.1 Syntrophaceae bacterium
ATACAGGCAGGAGGATTTCTTCTCAATCCTCCGGCCTCCAAATTAGAGGAGTTATTTTCACATGAAGAAGGAGGCGATATCCTTTCCAGACGTCGCCTTCAAAAACTCTCCTTTGTTATAGTGTCTTTACATTCTTGGCCTTAGGGCCTCTATCAGTGGTCTCAATCTCAAACTGGACTCTTTGGCCTTCATACAGGGTTTTGAATCCGGATCCCTCGATGCCTGTGTGGTGTACAAAAAGATCCTGACCATCATCCTGCTTGATAAACCCATAGCCCTTTTTTTCGTTGAACCACTTTACGGTTCCCTCTGCCATAGCGCCAACCCTCCTTTCTCAAATTTTCTGCACAGTCGGGACGAACGCTTTGGCAAAATAAAAAACCATAAAGGCCTCCGTCATGGCCCCGATGGTCTCAATTATTTCCTTCCAAAAACTGTCACGATCCCAAACTTGCTAGCACCAATAATACGGATGCCCAAACTGGCTGTCAAGGTTATTTTAGGACTGTGTCAGAAAAATCAAAGGTGCACTATTTAGAAGCCCTCAAGAAAAGGGATTAGGGGTGATAAAAATATATTTGGGATAGTAGTTGGAGTATAGGAGATTTCATGATGAGCAGGTCAAATCACTGCTGGAAAGGTATCTATGGAAGGAAATCGAAATCAATCACGTCTTAGAAATCTTAGGAATTAAGCGAAGAAACCGAGGAAAATATTATCAGAGAATTGAGCCTGGAAAAGAAACTGATTGAGAATAAGGATATGCCTATCAGATTTTATAACTACAGCTATATTAAAGATCAGCTTTATGATAGATACGGGCAAAAGGTTTCCTTACCAACCATCATAGATAGAGCAAAGAAAAATGATTTTTATTTTCCAAGGCCAGAGAGAAAAACCCATGACCGAGAGGTATTAACCAACTATGTTGGTGAATTAATTCAGCATGATTCCTCCTATCATAAGTGGTCACCTTATGCAGGTGAGAAATGGCATTTAATCACGAGTCTCCATGATTACAGCCGGAAGTTACTCTATGCTGACTTTGTGGTAAAAGAGACCACTTGGGACCATATCTTGGCTTTAGAGAGTGTCTTACTTAGGTATGGATTACCTTTATCTTACTATGTGGACAGTCATTCTATATTCAGATTTGTGCAGGGCAGAGATAGTTTCTGGCGGAGGCATTATAAGGTTACTGATGAAGCAGATCCTCAATGGAAACAAGTTCTTAATGATTGCCAGGTTAAGGTAATCTATGCCCTGTCACCTCAAGCCAGAGGTAAGATTGAGAGACCCTATGGTTGGCTTCAGGATAGAATTTAAGGATTTGTGCCAGAGAAAATGTCCAAACTATCCACCAAGCCAGAAAGATCTTAATCAAAGAAGTAAACCGATATAACAATCACCAAGTCCACAGTACTACAGGTGAAACCCTCATGACCTTCAGTCACAAACAAATATGAAAATGGAATTAGAGGAGCCATTTTCACATGAAAATAGCTCCTCCAATTCCATTTTCATATTTGTTTGTGACTGAAGGTCATGAGGGTTTCATAATAAAGAATATCAGCTATATTTCTATACCAAAAAGGTTATAGCTAGATGTAGACATCCGAGAAGAGTATCGTCAATCTCCTTACTCATCGATCTCCCCGTCTTTTCAACCCTCTTTCGTAATTTGAGATGGGATGGGTGAGCTTCTATAGGAGCGAGACC
>DTXE01000236.1 GCA_012962595.1 Syntrophaceae bacterium
CCTTAACATCGGGCAAATCCTTCGTCTCAGGGATAGCCTTCTCCATTTCTTTACGATTTTTGACTGCATAGTATAAGGTTGCCAATGTATGAGATTTACCCCCGCCAAAGGGGGAACGCAGTTGGAGAACCCTGTTGCCTTCTTTGCCACATAACCTGTCATAGACTTCTTCTACTAACATTCTCATATCACTTGTCAGATGTGTTGCATGGAAAAAGGAGTATGCATCTCTATAGGTTGGTGGAACACTCGGGTCACCTGCCACGAGTGCACCTAAATCTATGGCATAGGTTGCTATGGCAGTTTCCTCAGATTCTACATCAGGATGAAGCCTTACAACCTCCGTCCACGGTTTTATTCCCATCATTGTTTACCTCCGCTAATTTTTTCTTTCACCATCTTAACAATTTCTCTTGCGAATTGAATTGCGTCTCGGGCATCTTTTTCAGTATATGTTTTATATGGGACTGCTGGTCTTGCTAATGCATTGGGATAACGGGTTGGAATATAATATCTGTCAAGAATTTTTCCATATTCAATAAATATTTCAAAGGAATTATGGTATTGGGAACATAACCTTGCAAGTTCTTGGATTGAATGTTCCCAGATTAACCTTTTCTTATGATAAATTATAAAGGCTTTTAAACCAACTTGAGTAGCTTGTTCAGCCATAAAACAGGTATCAGAGTAAAACTTTGCTCTTAGATTATGTTCTGCAACTTCAAGATTATGTTCTGCTTGCGCAAGCCACCTTAGGGCATCTTCTTTGTTAAGTTTCATCTCCTAAAACCTCCTTTTCATAAATCACCCTTCCTTCCTTTATTACCTGCTCTATAAAAGGATTTTCCTCTTCTATCATTCTTTTAAATTCCTGAGGAGTATAAACGAAGATGTCAACCTTTCCCAAGTCATTATCAATTAACCTTGCAACTTCTATCAATCTTTTAATGAACCGTCTTTTTGTTTTCTTTATCACTACAAAATCTAAATCACTATATTCGTCTGCCTCTCCTCTCACATAAGAGCCAAAAATAATTATCTTCTCAGGGTCATATCGCTTGATACACTCCACAACTCTTTTTATTTTGCTATCTCCACAATTTCCCATATCCAATTTCCTATCCCCTCCTAAATAAGGTTTCTTCACCTATTATACTTTTCCAGTTCGCCAATAATCTTGAAAGAACTGATTTTTCATCA
>DTXE01000237.1 GCA_012962595.1 Syntrophaceae bacterium
TCGGGGGTATCGGTAGGTTCATGAAAATCTTAATAAAAACCTCCATGAAAATAAATGATAGGAATATTTTTTTTCATAAATATGTTGAAACTTTAACCAATTACCAGAATTAAAACTACTATTATGCCAAAGAAAAACAAACTCTCCATTAATAAGAAAGGTCTTGTATGAAATCCTTAGCTCTGATTCTGAAATAGAGGTAGTGGGAACTGCCTCCGACCCATTTATAGCTAGGGACAAGATTTTACGGTTGAAACCAGATGTCATTACCTTAGATGTGGAAATGCCTCTCATGAATGGGATTACCTTTCTAAAAAGAATCATGCATTATAAACCGTTGCCAGTAGTTATGATCAGCTCTTATACCAGGAGGAATTGTGAGCTGACCGTGGAGGCCTTAGCCTCAGGAGCGGTAGATTTTGTGAGCAAGCCTTTCGATAACTTTACTGAGGGAATGGCTGTTTTAAAGGACGAAATTATCGCCAAGATTAAGGCAGCGGCACATTGTAGAGTAAAACGCCCCTCTACAGCGTCATTGGTGCCTATATACCCTTCTATTTCCTCCCAGGATTTTCCTGAGGACCGGATTATTGTCATCGGGGCCTCTACTGGAGGTACCCAGGCCATTCGAGAGATTCTCCACAGAATGCCAAAAGGTATAAGTGGCATAGCTATAGTCCAGCATATCCCCCCTGAATATACCAAAGTCCTCGCCAAGCGAATGGATGAACTCAGTCAGGTTCAAGTCAAGGAGGCAGAAAACAATCAGCGCCTCAGAAAAGGGTGGGCCCTTATTGCCCCTGGAGGAAAACATATGAGGCTTAGAAAGGACCCTGAAGGCTATTATGTTACTGTGGAAGATGGTTCTCTGACCGATCTCCATAGACCCTCGATAGATACCCTTTTTTATTCTGCGGCTGAATGTGCTAAGAATAAGGCCATTGGGGTAATTTTGACTGGCATGGGTCGAGATGGAGCTAAAGGGATGTTGGCCTTAAAGAAAGAAGGTGCCTTTACCATTGCCCAGGATAAGAATAGCTCGGTAGTATTTGGAATGCCCAAGGCAGCTATAGAGTTAGGGGCAGCGGATGAAATCGTACCATTGGAGCAAATTCCTGAAGTGATTATATCCAAACTTATCTCTAGAGAGAAGACCATCAGTGGCAAAGATTTTAATCATTGATGACAGCAAACTGATTGCTGAATTTGGCAAGAGCATCCTTACCGGGAAGGGCTTTGAGATAAGTTATGCCCCTGATGGACTAATAGGACTTAAGAAGGCCAAGGCAGAAAAACCTGACCTTATCCTTTTGGATATTGTTATGCCGGGATTAGATGGCTACAAAGTTTGTGAAAAACTGAAGGCCGACCCTGATACTAAGAATCTTCCTGTTATTATGTTGACCTCTAAGGGTGAGCCTGCCGACAAGATTAAGGGGCTGGGGCTGGGAGCGGTGGATTATATTACAAAGCCCTTTGATGCTGGTGAGTTAATCGCCCGAGTCACTACCCAGATCCGCATAAAGGAGCTGTACGAAGCCCTTCAAGAGAAGAACAGGCAATTACAAGAGATGGCTAATAAGGATGGATTAACCAATCTTTACAACCACCGATTTTTTCATGAACATCTGGCCAAAGATGTACAACGGGCCCAAAGATATTTTGAACCCTTGTCTTGTATCTTCATCGATATTGATCATTTCAAGCATTTCAATGATACCTATGGACACCAAACCGGCGACCAGATTCTAAAAACCCTGGGGGCGTTATTACTTGATTCTATCAGGGCAAGTGATCTAGCTGCCCGATATGGTGGAGAAGAGTTTGCAGTTATTCTCCATTATGCGGATTTGGAGACCGCTCGTGCTGTCGCAGAGAGATTGAGGAAAATGGTAGCCTCACGTACCTTCCGGATTGACGAAAAGGAGTTTCACATTACTATTAGCATAGGGGTAGCTACTATTCCTCATCCCAAGATAACCAATCCCCAGGATTTGGTGGATGCAGCAGATCAGGCTCTCTATAACGCTAAGAAAAACGGTCGGAATCGGGTAGAAGTATTCAACGAGGGTACCTAACCAAGCCCCAATTGAACTCTGGTATATGGATGGATTGTTGAATAAACTACTTTCTAACAGCCTTTTTGGGTTTCGCCTTCGATTTTTTCTCCAACTTTTCAATTCTTCGAGATAGCTTTAGGTAATCATCCTTTGTGGGTATGTTCATCTTTGATAAGGTTCTTTTTACAAATTCATCTATCATCTTCTCCAGCACTTTCCGGGCCTCCTCTGATTTTTTAAGCAACTCATTTGAAAATTCCCTTCCCTCCTTTTCTGAAAGCTCTCCCTTTTTGACCAAGGGCTTAACGATTACTTCTGCCTTTTGTTTGGTCATAGACACAAGGCCCATACCGATAAATAATGTTTTCTTGATTAAATCCATCATAATCCAATACCTCCTTAATAAAAGCACCCTATCATAGTATCTGACTCAAATCAATAAAGTAGCATCCATATCAAAATCACTTTCTTTGATATTACTGAATATTAGCCTGAAGGCTATTCTCCATGAATATTCATGGGGATTTTATTACATTAGTGTCCGGTAATTCCAAAAATTCAAAATGGGGGTCTTCCTGCCTCTTGAAAGACAAAGATAGGTTATAAAAAATGGAATGACAATGCAGTGTGCCTGCTATACCTTTGTCTTTAAAAAAGAAGGCAGGAATATATGACAGATGTGTCATCTTTCATTGTAAATTTGAATGAAGGGGAGGAGTCTATCTGACCCATTCGAGAAACCAGGATGGTTTGTTTAGCAAAATATAAATCAAAAGAAGGGCTGTAATAGGAATTGGAATCACAAGATGCTTTTTGGGAAGGCCTTGACACAAATAGTATCTGATGGCTGTAATAGTAAATAGTAGAATCAACCCATCTTGGGGCAAGTATGGAAGTTAAATAGGAGGGATAGACACGAAGCTTTTCAAATTGTTTATAACTTGGTTCTTACTGGGAATTGGTATCCTATTTTCTGGCACGGCTTCATGCCTTGGATACATTGTCATGACAGGATGGGGCGGAGCAATGAAACATCCGCTGTTTGGATGTGCTTTGTTCGTAGTAGCAGGCAGCATATGCATTGGTTTAATCGCCCTATCAATCAGAGGGATCAGAAAGACTTTGAAGGAAGTCAAGTAATAAAAAATCACAACGAATTCTATAACACCAACCAGAAAGCTTTCCTTGACAAAATCTAGAGGCCTTGATAGATAAAGTCGAGGGCGATTAGCTCAGGGGATAGAGCGTTGGTCTCCGGAACCAAAGGTCGGGGGTTCGAATCCCCTATCGCCCTCCAGCAAGATCAAGTTCTCTCTTCATTTTTCTACCCTATAAAGCCTCTTGAGTATTGATGCCTTTTCAATCTCTATTCAGTCATGGGACATTATCTGTATCAAGGCTATGTGAGTGTTTTTTCAGGAAGTAATTTGATAAAAAAGCAATCTATAAGGATATATATTTACAATTAAGTGAGGCGAAATTGTTGCCTATCTTAGAGATATACAGGATGAAGGATGAAGATAAGACAAAAAATCAACTTATAGATGAATTGGTAAAGACGCGCCAACGAATTACTGAATTGGAGGCATTAAAAGCCAGGCGCAAACAGGTGGAGCAGGCGTTACTGGAGTCAGAAGAGAAATTTAGAGGCTTAGCAGAACTTATGGCTCCAGTCTTTTGACCCCTTCAATGGCATCAAAGTCTTTGTCATGAGAATAGATTTCATTAACACCATGATATTTCATAAAAACAGCATTATAGGCGTCAATGTAATCAATATTTTTTCTACTGTAGAGGACAAGGGCATCTGCAATAATATCTTTATCATGAATGTATAAATTCTCGGTGCTGATTATGATAGAAATTTTTTCAATAACATCGGCTTTCGATACTTTGTAGTAAGACAAAAGTGTCCATATCAATTCTGCAATTACCATCCCGGATGTTGCTAGGTAAATTTTCCCTTCAATCGCTCTTTTAAAGACTTCTCTGCACTTATGATACTTTGAAGAGTCGTCTTTGATCAGGTATCTGAGGAATATATTGGTATCAATAAATTTTTTCCTCATAGCCTAGCCTACTTACCTATCACTGCCTTTTTTGCAATTGTTTTTTTAACTTCTTCCCTGACCTTGTGGAAATCTACAGGTTTTTCCTTATCAGATACCCTTATCGAGCCTCCAATATTGAGGATATCACCTTTTAAAGGTTTAATAATCGCCTGATCACCCTCAACAACTATGATGACTTTTTCGGATGGCTTTAAATTTAAGGTCTTTCTTATCTCTTTTGGTATCGTCATCTGCCCTTTTGATGTCAGTCTTGCAATAGGCATATTATCCTCCTTTTTTAAATTTTCTTACATTATATAATATTTCTTACATCTATTCAAGTTTACCTGGCAAATCTATTCCAGTAAAAGGATTCATTTGTAGAAAGGATAATTTTGCTGCTCGATATACAAACTAACCTTTTCAAGAAGGCGTTCTTTAGGTTGAAGGGTTATTATCTTGTTTTTCTTCATACAACCAAATTATTCTCTAATCTTCCGCATTCTGCGCCACCGGTCATGTAGCCAAAGCCATTGCTCAGGATACTTAAGTATATAGTGCTCTGTGGCTTTTATGATGAGACCCATGTTGGTAACCACATCACTTTGTAGATTTCCTGTATTTTTCAATGATAATGGTGGGTCAATGATAATCTTGTGATGTAATCCCTTCTGTCTTACAATAAACATGGGATGTACGGGAGCTCCGGTCCGTGCTGCCAAAACGGCAGGGCCCTTAAAGGCGGGAACCTTATAACCCAAGAATTCTACAAAAATGGCATCCTTATCAATCACGTTAAGATCGGTGGTGAGAAATATCATCTCATTATTTCTTAAGACCTGGTGGCATTTTTTTACGCAGACATATCTGGGCTTGTCAGGAATGTACCTAACCCCCCAACTGCTCATGCAATTATCTAAAAATTCGGCTGCCACTTTATTGTGGGGTGGTCTAATTATAGGATAAAGGGTGTAGCCCATTCGAGCTAATTTCCCACAGATAAGGGTAAAACTTCCTAGATGTATACTTATGGCAATTACACCTTTTCCCTTTTTTAGCGATGCCTTTAGGTATTCTTCACCCTCCACGGTAAACCACTCATCCATTTTGGTAAAGAGACGGGGCCAAGCAGTGGTTTCCAGAATCATCTTCCCCAGGTTCTGTAGAGAGGCTCGAAAAATGCGGTTCAGTTTTTTTGGATTTTCATTGGAACCCAAGACTATCTTAAGATTCTTATAGACAATGTACCTCCGTTTGCCTCGTATGAGCAGGTAAGCAACATCCCCCAGTATTCCTCCGGCAAGGGGAATAAACCACAGAGGCAGTGTATTGACCATTCCATGGAAGGCCATGAGAATGGCATGGTTTAATCTATGTGCTAACCCTTTATTTTTCATGAGACCCAAATGCCTCCATGTCCCCGATTCACCATGCACGTATCCTGTACCTGTTTGTCATTTATAAGTCTTTGTCTCAACAGGTACCAGCTTCTCTAAAGCTGTAAAGAACAGGATTGACCACTTTTTCAAAATAGGCCTAAAAATTTTATTCATAAACCTTTTAATTCCAGGCAGTCTCCAAAAGGACCTGGCCAATTTGGTATTCATGGCAATCGAAAAACTTACGTTTCTTGTAGAATGTCCATGGAGTATATCTTCGAAGTAAATGGGCTTATATGGCACATTACATGGGTTACCCCGGCAACGCCATATTATGAACCTTTTTGGTTGTATTATAAGGGAAGCAATGGTCTTTCCCATAAGATAGGCTTCCATGGCCCTCTTAAATCTTCTCTCCCTGAGATAACTTAAGATATTCCAGTAGTGTACACAGATAGTTCCATCATCAATGGGTTCTTCATAAAGATAGTCTTTTATATGCTCCACTTCTAGATAATGATCGCTCATTATCCTTTTTACCACCTCGAAGTCTATGTTTCCCCTGTTTTTTCTCAGCAGATTCCATGCCCGACCAAGCCTACAGTAAGAACCAGAGATTGCAGGCAGTTCGTAAGGCGTGGGAGAGCCGGTCAGAGTTCTATCCAGAAACTGATGGTGATTGGTGATAGCCAGTATCCCATCCTCAGCATATTGATAATGGATATGGTTTGAAGAATGCTCAATAGCAACGCCTCGGCCTGCTGCATCCCCCCAGATACAATTTAGGTTTAAAAGCATACCTGCACCCAGGGCCGGAAGGGAATATAACTTTGTATTTTTGTAGACCTCCACTACTTGGGGCACATCCCTGCAATTCTCCATGCATACATTGTTCAACTCATAATCCATCAACCCCTCCCCTCCCCCATCTTTCATCCCCACCGCCGTGGGAATACTGGAAAGGCCAAATTCATTTAAAAGACCGAAACTTATAACACAGGGTATCCCAAAAGAGACATATTTATTACAACCCGGGATATCTGCAATATAGAAGGGGAGATAGCATGTAATCCTGGCTGCCCCAACGATATCGGTGTTCCACGAGAGGTATACTTCACCATCCCTTGTGGCAGGTGGGGCAGAAAATGTGGCGGTACATCCACCCTTTATTGTCTTAGCAAGATGGATGGAAAGTGCCTGGAGTTTTAAAGGCTCTGTACCCAGGTAACAGGCCAGTCCTTTCAGCCTCTCAAGCCTTTGAGGATAGTAATCCCTCAGGACCAAGGTATGCTCTTTTGCCTCGGAGAATATTTTGTCTCCAATATCCAAATTCGAAAGGATTTTAAATAAAAATCTGAATCTACTGCCTATATCAAAGCCATAGTTATAATCTGCAGTTTTTGATCTACTCATTTTTGATCACAAATTTTTAAGGCAGAGAAAGACCATTATTAGACTGATTACTATGCCAATTGCGGGAAATGGACATATAGGAAGGCCTAGGTGGGGGAGTGGACATACACCTTTCAATATGGGAATCATTGAGCCGATGGATTGTATAATTCCCCAGATAATTGCTCCTATAAGGGCATACCTTAAATTTTTGAAGCTAACAAGAAAGAGCGCTATCCAGATGACTGACAGGAGGTGTATGAAGATAGGTGGGCTCTTTTTTAAAACTTGGGAGAATGTGACACTGGCTATAATAGGAATACATGCATTTATAAGCATCAATATCAATGCGGTCTTTATAGTTAAAGGGAACTGCTGCCAGGTCATAGCCCTTAGCTCTCTATCACCCTCTTTTTTGTTTTCTATTCTCTGGCCAATAATCTCTTGTCAATTTTACCCACAGGGCTTTTTGGAAGATGATCCAAAATCTCTACCTGTTTGGGAACCTTAAAGTTGGCCAGGTTTTCTCGGCAAAATCTCGTAACCTCTGTCAGTGAAATGTATTCTCCAGGTTTTAGCACTACCGAGGCCTTGAGTATCTTTCCCCGCATACCATCTGAAACACCATATACCGCAGCCTCGGAAATTTGGGGTAGCTGTTTAAGTACATTTTCCACCTCAGCCGGATACACATTAAGGCCTCCTATTATTACCAAATCATCCTTCCTGCCCAAATGCCAAA
>DTXE01000238.1 GCA_012962595.1 Syntrophaceae bacterium
AAACGTATGGTTTGTTTTTTTGGTTTCAAGTACGATTTACTAGAGATCTTTGCACGAGAGTATGGCGAGAGTAAAAATTGTGTAATTTTTTCCATGTTTAACATAAAGAAAACAATCATAATCATACTTGTTAAAAAACCTATTAATATATCTATTTTCATGTTTCCTTGTGACTGAAGGTCATGAATGATTCATGATGCACTTTGGACCGAGGCTTGTCATTTGGTTTGACCCTAAGCCTCTACCCCCAATTGATACCGGGTAAAACGCCTTATGGCAATATTTTCACCTAGCTTGGCTATCATCTGGTTTACAAGGTCCTGGATAGTTATCTCTGGGTCCCTAACGTATGGCTGTTCTAATAAGCATACATCTTTGTAAAATTTTCCCATTCGGCCTTCCACAATCTTATCGATTACCTTCTCTGGCTTCCCTAACTCTAAGGCCTGTTCTCGATAAATATCCCTTTCTTTTTCTACCACTTCAGTAGGTAAATCCTCTCTTCGGATGCAAAGGGGATTGGTGGCCGCTATGTGCATAGCCAGATTTCTTACAAAATCTTTGAAATCCTGACTCTTAGCCACAAAATCGGTTTCACAATCAACTTCTACCAAGACGCCTATCTTACCTCCTATATGGATATAAGCCTCCACCAAACCTTCTTGTGTAGCACGACCAGCCCTTTTAGCAGCGGCCAACAACCCCTTCCGCCTCAAATAGTCTATGGCTTTCTCTACATCTCCTTCTGTGGCCTTCAGTGCTTCCTTACAATCTAGTATTCCTGCTCCCGTTCTCTCTCGAAGTTCCTTTACCATAGGTGCTTTAATTTCCACCTGTTTATCACCTCCCTTAACTCTCGACCTCTGGTTTTTTGCTCTCAGCTTCTTCCAAGATCTCCTCGTCCACTACATCCGGATAGCTTGTTATTTCCTCCTCTGCCAATGACTCTTGGATATTTGTCAATTCTTCTGTGGACTCACCTTTATCCGTCTGGGCTTGAATACTGCACTGTTCTGGATGGCACAATTGCTACACATCTACAGGCCAGTGACTGCATCTTCATGGGAAGCATTCATAAGGACCTTGTCAGC
>DTXE01000239.1 GCA_012962595.1 Syntrophaceae bacterium
TTCTCATAACGGTGGCCACAACTATTATATACTGGAAGATGCCCAAGACCTATCGTTCAGATACCTTAATTCTGGTTCTACCTCAGAAGGTTCCTAAAGACTATGTAAGACCTACAGTAACTACCCCGGTGGCAGCCCGTCTCAGAACTATAACCGAAGAGATACTTAGCCGCACACGCCTAGAGACCATCATAACTCAGCTTAACCTTTACCCAGAGGTTAGAAAAAGGGATTTCATAGACCAGGCCGTAGAGGAGATGAGAAAGGATATTGAAATAAAGGTAAAAGGAAATAGCTCCTTTAGGATATATTACCAAAACCAAGACCCTGAAACCGCTAGAGCAGTGACCAGCAGGCTGGCCTCTTTATTTATTGAGGAGAATTTAAAAACCAGGGAACAACAGGCCCGGGTAACCACGGATTTTCTGAGCAAAGAATTAGCATCTGCTAGGAAAAAATTAGAGGAACAGGAAAAGGCCATTACCGAGTTTAAGTTCCAACATATAGGCAATCTACCACAGCAGAATAAGGCCAATTTAGCCATGCTTGGACAGCTCGCTGAACAAAGACAAATGATAAGCCAAAGTATAGCCAGGGCAGAGGATAAGAGGCTTTTAATCCAGCAGCAACTAGCCGGAACAGGCCAATTTCTGGATGATGGAAACGCAACCTCCCTCCAAGCCCAGTTGCAGGCTGCTAAAAATAGACTTTTTGCATTAAAAAGCACATATACCGATAATCATATAGAGGTCCGAAAGGTTCAGGCACAAATCAGGCAACTGGAAGACCGATTAAAGTCTGTGGGAGAAGAGGTTCAGGATGAAGTCCCTGAAGGGTCCCAAACTATAGGCCCCATGGCCCTGGATCTAAAGAATCAATTAATGGTTATCAATAAAGAGATTGAGCGACTCAAGAAAGAGGAGGCCAGAATAAACCAGCAGATTGCCCTCTATCAAAAAAGACTAGAAGAAGCCCCTCGTGTGGAGCTTCAATTGCAGAAACTAACCCGCGACTACAATAACACCAGAGGGTTTTATGAGGATTTACTTCGTAAAAAGATGCAGGCTGAACAGGCAGAGAATCTGGAAAGAAGACAGCAGGGAGAACAGTTCAAGATTTTAGATCCGGCCTCACTACCCAGAATACCATATAAACCCAATCCCAAGAAGGTCTTCCCCATAGGTATCCTTCTAGGATTAGGTGCTGGATGTGGGTTAGCATTTCTGGCTGAGATGTTGGATAAGTCATTCAGAAATGTAAAGGAGGTTGAGGAATATCTGGGGGTACCAGTCTTGGCTGCCATCCCGCTTATTAAGAAGCAAAAAGCGTAAATTGTAAATGGTTAATAGTAAATGGTAAATTGCAATGAGGCCACATGAGAACCTAGAAGTTTGGAAGTTGGGGATAGAGTTGGTTACCGATATCTATAAAATTACTCGAGACTTTCCGGATGAAGAGAAATTCGGTCTAGTCACTCAATTGAGAAGGGGAGCCATTTCCTTTCCAAGCAATATTGCAGAAGGGGCTGCTCGACGGACGAAGAAAGAGTTTATGAATTTTCTCTTTATAGCCTAAGGGTCATTAAGTGAGATCGAGACCCAGTTGATTGTTTCGCAAAGCCTTGGCTACATATCTGAAACGAACCTACTCGCCTATCAAAAGAAAATAGATATACTCTCAAAAAAGCTGAAAGGCCTGATCAGATCCTTAAGGAAACGCAAACAGTGATTCTTCGCTATTCACGACTCGTCATTAACCATTGACCAAAAAGATCCATTCGCTATTCACGATTCACCATTCACCATGAGGAGAAAACATGGGAAAGATTCATGATGCATTGGAAAAGGCAAAAAGGGAAAGCCTCTTAATTAACAAGGGGCTGAGGGAATCGATACCTCATGATGAACCAGGGGATGAAGGCCCTATCCCCCAAACACCAGTGGTGACGCTGCCAGAGGTGTCACAGCCCAAGACCAAAAAGCGGATTTTCAAAAGGAAGAAAAAGGGGTATCTGAAAGACACGGACTCCCTGGTCACTGAGCAGTTCAAGATCCTTAAAACCAGGATTCTTCATACACACAATGGAAACCCACCCCGTACCTTACTCATTGCCAGCGCCCTCCCCCTTGAGGGTAAAAGTATGGTGGCCGCCAACCTGGCCATCAGCCTCGCCCAGGGAATCCGTGAGCATGTGTTATTAGTAGATTGTGATTTCAGAAAACCAGATCTTCATAAACTATTTGGTCTGGCTCCAGAAAAGGGCTTGGCCGATTATCTCTCCGGCAATGCGGACCTTCCTGAGGTATTATTAAAGACAGATACCCCCAAGCTTACCCTTCTACCTGTGGGGAAGAAACCTTCTAATCCTGTAGATCTACTTGCCTCAGAGGAGATGAAACACCTTATTCAAGAATTAAAGACCAGGTATAACGACCGTTACATCATATTCGATTCCACCCCCATTCAACTTACCTCAGAACCTACAGTGTTGCTATCGCAGGTGGAGGGGGTAATATTGGTGGTTAAGGCAGGAAAGACAGATAGAGAAATGGTCTTGAGAATTATCCAGGATATAGAGAAGGAAAAACTCCTAGGTATTGTATTAAACGGCCTAGAGAAGTCTCTATCCACCAGCTACTATTATTACTATCGGTATTATTGAACCAATCTGACGTGAATAGTGAACAGTTCACCCCGGCCCCAATGCAGCCATTCACCACTTCAGGAGCTTGAGGTTTGAGGCTTAAGGCAACTGCCTGTAGCCTCCAACCTTTATCCTCAAACGGACACAGTTACCATTCACAAACTATGATCTATGAGCTAAATTCCACAACAAACCCAAGTAGCGCTACTGGAGAAGATTATGACACATGAAGAAAGAGAAAGGCTTACAGTTCTCAGTCTAGAAGAAAAGATTAGTCATTCCAAAAATGTCATAAAAAAAGCCATTGAGAGATTTGGTAGAGATAGGCTTGTGGTGGCATGGACTGGTGGTAAAGACAGCACCACCATGCTCTGGCTTTACAGAGAAGTCTCAAATGAACTTTCTATTGAATTACCACGCTGCATATTTATTGATGAGGGTGACATCTTTGATGAAATTATAGAGCATGTGGAGCGAGTGAAGAATGAATGGAAAGTAGATGTTATGATGCTGAGGAATGAGGATGTTTTGAGACAGGTAAAAAGACTTGGAGATATTGTCAAGGTAAAGGAGTTAAATGATAGAAACAGACAGGAACTGAAATTCATCCACTTTGATGAGCAAGAATTTCCCTTTGAGCCTGAATCTTATGTGGGAAATCATTTGATGAAGACGGTTCCACTCAAAATGTTTATAGAAGAAGATGAAATCAAAGCAGTATCAACGGCCATTAGATGGGATGAACAGGAGGCAAGAAAGGAAGAAGATTACTTCAGCCCAAGACACAATCCAGAGCATATAAGGGTTCAGCCTATGTTACATTTTAGAGAAAGGGATATTTGGGATACCATTCATAGGTATAACATCCCTTACTGTAAGCTCTATGAATTAGGATACCGTTCCCTTGGGGCAAGGTCCACTACATATAAATCCTCTGATATTCCAGCATGGAAGCAGGATCTTGAGAACACGAGGGAACGTGATGGCAGAGGTCAGGATAAGGAACAGATTATGAGCAAACTTAGGGACTTGGGGTATATGTAACTTAACAAACGCTAATAACACTCAAAACGAGCTACTAACTCAATAAACCCAATAACCAGATTGTGGTGGCCGGGGACAGGACAAAGAGAAAATAATGGCCCAACTTAGGGAATTAGGCTTTATGTAAATCCAATATGTTTAACCCATTTAAGAAAAATCATTCTTCAGTGGCGCACCGGGTTCGAGTCTTGTGATTCCAGGAATACGGCCCAAATGATGGTCGAAGGAATAGATGACGTTAGGTCCCAGGCTAAGGGCAGAGGCTGCCAAAAGGGCGTCAGCAAAATCTATATCTTTTTCATGATAAAGGCTTAAGGCTTGAATCAACATATCCAGATTCATGACCTCAAGACCCTCAGAATGCAAAAACTGGGTTATTGTTGTAGAAATCTGGTCTTTGGGATAACCATAGAAGGATTCCAGAACCCACACCACTTCTGCCACAGTAATGGGAATGAGGATGAGGCGAATTTGCCCATCCTGGGCAGCGGAAAAGGTTTTTAATAAAGCCTCAGCCATATCCGGGGGATCTCTGGTAAGGTATCGGAGGATGAGGTTAGCATCGATAAAGGCCCGTTTCATGTCTTCTTCCTTCTATGGAATCGTTGTCCGACCTTGTGATGGATTTCTTTTCTCACAACCTCAAGGCCTGGGTAAGGACGGGTTGCTGGCAAGGCTCCATAAAAATCCAAGAGAGCCTTCTTTTTAAGAGGCTTGAGAACTGCATGATTTCCTTCAACCATAAAGGTCACCGAGTCCCCCTCCCGAATATCCAGGGCCTTTCGGACCGCTTTGGGAATAGTAATCTGTCCTTTAAAGGTCACCTTAGCCTGTTGCATACATTACCTCCATTTTGTTCATTACATTTTAATAATAGCATTACTTTCATTTTATGTCAATGGGAATCGCCAAACTCAAATCCCTATATGCTATGATGAGGTTACCATGCAGCAATAGTCGTATGGGGTATAATGACTAATTACGGTACTCAATAGGCAAACTGTCCAATAAGGTAACAACTCAAATATTCCATGAAAATTGAACGATTCGAAGACTTAGAATGGCTTGCCCCATTGGATAGGCGATCATAAACTGTAATTCAGAGAATCTAAATTAAAAATAAATCACATACCATATTTCTGGCATCCAGATGATGGAGGAATTATACAGAAAAGACAAAGGAAGCAAGAGAAGAAAAAAATTATCGAAGAGGAATTAGGGAAAAGATATTTTGCGTTAGGTTATTATTTTTTGATCTGGGCCAACAAAAAGAAGCCCAATACAATTTCCTTAAAAGTCTTAAATATTCAATTCAGAGTATTAGGCCATTATTATATTTATTAAGCTGCTCCCTGCCTCAATCAGTGATAAACAGTATAAGATTAACCAAAAGAAGATTGAATCGAATAACCAGAAAGTACGGCCCCCGGTGTAATTTTAACAACCTAACCACCTAACTAGCTTGTCACTGAGCGGTAAATAATTTTACAAATCTAAGCTTACTCTTAGGCATTGATCAATCTTTTCCATGTCTTCCCTCGAAAAGGAACCTATTTTGCCTACGATAGAAGACTTGGGTATAGTTATGATAACCTCTGCCTTAACTATAGAGTCTCGATTGAGGCCAGATTGCTCAGCAGTTCTGGTTCTAGCATGAATCCTATAGTGGAAAGGATATTCCTTCTTGGGTATGGTAGAGGATATCAAAGCCAGGATCAAATTAGGGCTATAGATATTGGCTATATCATTTTGAATAACTACCGCTGGCCTAGTTTTGGTTTTGGTGAAGTCGGTTACAAAAGGGAAAGGCACTAGTACAACATCTCCTCTTTTAAATTCAGGCTCAGACATTTTCCTGCTCTGCCAAGGAAGCTGTAGCACCTAAGAATGCCTGTGCATCAAAGATATCTTCCTGCGCCATTTCCTGGTAACCCTCGGCCATCAGGGCTTCGAACTTCTTCTGCTTTATTTCATGAAGATATTTAACAATGGCTTGACGGAAAAACTGGCTGCGATTGGTCTTAAGTTCCTTCGTAGTTTGGTCAACTTCGGTTAAGAGATCTTTTGGTATAGTTACTAAAACCTTGCTCATTATGTCTATCCTCCTTTAAGCTTTTAGTATTTCTAAAAATTAAAATTAGTATATACTTAAACTCTAATTTGTCAATACTTACTCAACCTAATTACCCCATAAGGTAGTAAGCTATCGCCTGTGAGCTACGAGCTCTCAGCTTATTTAACCCAATGACCCTGTCAGATAGAAAAGAGAACTATCTCACAGGGCAGGCCCAATCACCAAATGACCAAATCACCTAATGACGTAATTGGGCAACAGTCCATTTTAGCCCAAAGTGGGATTATCTAAAACAATTTGAGCGAAGGTATATAATCGGTAAATTGGTTGAAACCTTCAATAAGTCAAGTAGCTATTGACAATTCACTATTTGCCATTTACCATTTTTATGCTAAGGTAAAATTTAAGAGGAGAAAAACTAACATAACTTAACTCATAGGGGAGGAGTTTATGAGGCTATTGGACGAGCAAAAGGAAATGATTTTTAAAAAATTGAAGGGCTACCGCCGGAATCGATACAGGAAA
>DTXE01000240.1 GCA_012962595.1 Syntrophaceae bacterium
GTCTTTCCAGAGACGAGTGGACAGTCAACTTGGTGATAATTGCTCGTTCACCATTAGTAGAAACGTAGCTACTGTCCAATTTATTCCATAATTCAGAATTCTCTTCACCTGTGTTGTATTCATCATTGACATCTTGAAAAAATGAGGTATCAAGCTCTATCAGTACTTTACCCAGTATTTGATGCTTGGGATTTGGAATTTAAACAAGAGGAGCTATTTTCACATGAAACTCTATACTTTGCATTATTTCAATCAAATGGTTCAAAGTAGATCGTGCCATTAACTATCACCTTCACATTAATTGCTGTGCATGGCAGGTGGGTATTCAAATTTCGAATTTATTAGTGAAAAGGATTTTTTCAGGACTCTCACACAAAGATCTTGAGGTAAGCGGTCATCATTTACATTTGACTTTAATCAGAAATACTGGTAGATGTGTAATACTTACATGGGGTTTAAAGATATTCCAACATGGCATTTTAAACCAAGTGGTAAGTTGTTGATCCTATGGATTTTTTGTCTATTGCTTGTGATTGGAGGTATAGTCACATTTGGTAATAGAGGGCTGTTAAAATTATACCAAGTAAAGACGGAAATGGATAGTTTATTACAATTGAATGCCCAGCTTGCGAAGGAAAACGAGAATCTCATTAGGGAGATTCAGAGGTTAAAGTGTGACAAATATGTAGAGGAAATTGCCAGGAGAGATTTAGGTCTGATTAAAGATGGAGAGCTCATATATCAATTTGAACAGAACGTTAAAAAACACTGGGCGAGATAGGAACAGATGGCTAACCCCACAGGTAGGAGACGAATACTGATCATCCATGGTCCCAATCTAAACCTTTTAGGTAATAGGGAAAAGGACATATATGGATCGCTCACCCTGGATCAGATTAATGAAAAAATCAAGAAAGCCGCTGCTCGCCATAAGGCTCAGGTAGAGATTTTTCAGTCCAACATAGAAGGGGAATTGGTTGAAAAGGTCCAGAAGGCATATGGGAAATTTGATGCCATCATTATAAATCCGGCGGCTTACACCCATACAAGTATAGCTATCAGAGATGCCATTTTGGCAGTAGGTATCCCAACAATTGAGGTCCATTTATCCAATGTTTATAAACGGGAAGACTTCCGCCAAGTATCTTTCATCTCGGACATAGTGGAGGGTAA
>DTXE01000241.1 GCA_012962595.1 Syntrophaceae bacterium
CCTATTAATCCCTTGGCATGAGATTAACGAACACATGAAAGCATACAAAGACTAAAGGATCCGAAGTCAAAATGGATGAGATAGGCAATGGAGAACCGTCTGTTGTTTTTTGCAACTCTACACTTTCAGCAGAAGGCTTGATACCATCCTCACTTGAGAATTGACCAACCTTAAGTTCTTCAAAATTAATATCTAGATTATCAACTTCACTTTTACTTTCAACTTCACTTACTATTAATTTAAAAGTATATACTTCGTCATTAACATCGCTAACTTTTGCCTTCAATGCCTCATCAGCCCCCGTCCCGTCCACCTTCTTTCGTACACTAAAAGAATCACTATGTTCCGGATATGCGATAGCTTTTGCTGGACAGTCTAAATTAACAACATAACATCTTGTCCCGCCTTCATTAAAAAAACAATAGACAGCATAAGGCAAATATTGTTCATCAGCAAATGACTTACCATCAGCATCTTGGTAAGATTCTGTAAATTCATTCCAACTGGTAATGAGTTTGGGTTCATTTGTGTTGCTACTACCAACCGCATTTCCTATAAAAACAGCTGTCGATGTGCCAACGCCGACAATGGGGTTCGAGCCAGCGGATATCTCCTCAATATAGACCCCGGCATCTTGCTCTGGTATTTATCAAAATCAGACATTTATTATGATTTTTCCTTTATGAAAATGAATAACGGTGGGTTTCACTGCGTTCTACCCACCCTACGACTAGGCTGTTGATTGGGAGCTTTTTTTCTTCACCATTTTTCATGCTATTTTTGTGTTTATCAAATAACCCATACATCGAAGTTTCAAAGGTTGTAACCCCGAAGGGGTTGAATATGAATAGCCCCAGGTGGAACCTGGGGTTCAAAATTGGTGGAACCTGGGGTTCTTGGGGTTAAAAATTAATTTCGTTATAATTTTCAATAATTTATAGTCATTTTCAACCCCTTCAGGGTTGTTCTGATTTGTGTGTGACGTTTTCCCCCAGGTTCCACCTGGGGCTATTCAAATTCAACCCCTTCGGGGTTGTTAAATAACATTTTTTACGGGGTATTTTATAGGCTTTTGACAAACACAAAATCAGCATGAAAAATGCCGGTTAAAAAAAACTCTCAGTCAACAGCCTACCCTACGACTCAATGCCATTAAGTTAAGGGCAGACACACAGGTCTGCCCCTACAAACCTCTACGTATTTAGAGGCTGTAGGGGCGAACCTATGTGTTCGCCTTACCTATGTGTTCGCCCTAGTACATTGTCAAGGTTGTATTGATGGGTAAAGTCTTCGGAGTTTGATTCGCGCATCGGAGGTGGTAAAACGCCAGTCCATTTCAGTTGCCGAATCATTGCGTTGATTGACCCAAGCAGTCACTTCTTTCTTCAAAGTTTCTTGGTCTGGAATGCGACGGTTCAAACATTGGCTACTCAGAATACTTAACTCTATTTCGGCCATATTTAACCAGCTACCATGTTTTGGTGTATAGTGAAAATCTAAACGTTCTATAATTCTTCGTGCCTCTTCTGGTTCAAAAGCTTTGTAAAGAGAAGCACCGCAATGAGTATTTAGGTTATCCATAACTAAGCTAATACGTTCAGCATCTGGGTAATGAACATCCACCAAATCACGAATTTGGTACGCCCAATCAATTGCGGTTCTTTGGTCTGTCACATCTACATGGCGCCAACCAGCTAAGGGGTCAAAAAAGAGAAATAAATTACTGACACCATTACGTTCATATTCATAATCATAACGTTCTGTTTTACCTGGTTCGGCTGGAATGGATTCACATATTTCCTTCACTTGTTGTTTGCTAGATTCATCCATACACACAACCGGATGTGCCGGGTCCATAGGTCTTTTATACACCTCAAGCACCTCTTCCATATTACAGACAAATTCGGCATTAGCTTCTGGAGGAATACACCATTCCTTTTTCTGCCAGGGTTTAATCTGATTTTTTTTTAAAACTTGACGCACCGTTTCGTGAGAAACACTATCTACATATTCCAATTCAACTATTTTGTCAGCCAACAAACGCAATGGGAAACCGGCTCTTCCGTCAGGTGGTTCACTACATGTTAAAGCAATTAGATATGCTTCTTGTTCGCCATCTCAGGTTTTATTTCTTATTTTCGTTGGTTTCGCACGATTTAATGCCGCTTCTAATCCTTCTTCAACCAAGCGTTGACGTACTCGTTCAATTGTACTAATACTTACTCCAAACGCTTGACTTATTTGAGCATCATTCCAAGCGTCTCCTTCTGAACTGATATCGGCTTTAAGTAAAATTTCGGCATGTTTACGTTTATAAGCGGCTACTTTTCCTGTGTTAATCAAATCTTTTAATTCATCTCGTTCCTCAGAAGAGAGTTGTACAATATATTTTTTTGCCATTAATTATTCTCCAGAAAAATTTTATTAGTTTACCTTTTTTTACCC
>DTXE01000242.1 GCA_012962595.1 Syntrophaceae bacterium
CCAATTGCATCTGCACAGGATGGTTTGCTATTTCATCTTGCACCGATGCGTGGAGTGCCATTCGTGTGCGATGCAAGTGCAAATCGCTTCCACGCACTCTACCACGGTGGTGCAATTGCAATCGTGCAAGGACCGCGCAAGGATATGCCCGCTTTAGTCATTCGCAGGGGTGAATGGCTTGAGTTGCCCGAAGCACGCTTAATTTTTGGCAACCGCACCGAGCAGGGTAGCATTTGCCTTTGGGTGCGCCCCGCATTTGAGCCGATGAAACTTCGGAAGGATCAAGCTGGTCTTTTTGGCCGAGAAGAGGGATGGTAAAGTTATAGCTTAAGAATACCCTCTAAATCCTTTTGGATCTGCGCCTCTTCCGTATTTTTTGCTATGGAGAGTTCTTTAATTAATAGATTCTTTGCAGTATCTAATATCTTCCTCTCGCCAAATGAAAGCTCCTTGTCTAATTTTAAGGTATAAAGGTCCCTTAATACTGCAGCCACCTCAAACACAGAGCCTGTTTTAATTTTGTCCATATACTCCCTATAGCGCCGATTCCATGTCTGACTATCTATTTCTACCTTTCTCTCCTTCAAAATCTCATACACCTTGGGGACCTCTTTTGCATCTATAACCTCTCTCAGGCCTACACTCCTGGCATTTTTTGTGGGAATCATGATAATCATACCGTTTCCTAGTATCTTCATGATGTAAAAATTTTGATGATCACCAGAAATTTCCTTAGTTTCTATGGCCTCAATGATTCCTACCCCATGGGCTGGATAAACTGCCAAGTCTCCGACTTTGAACATCTTGATCCTCCCAGGTTATATTATTATGGCCAAGTTTTTCTGAATAACCATTCAGCATGCGGCCTTAGTACCATTTTTTCATAGAATAGTCAAACGAATTCTCAGAGGTTAAACCGGAAGTGCAGAATATCCCCATCCTGCACTATATAGTCCCTTCCCTCAAGTCTTATAAGCCCCTCAGCCCTGGCCTTTGCCATGGAACCTACCTTCATAAAATCATCAAAGGCTATTACCTCCGTCTTGATGAAACCCCGTTCCATATCAGAATGAACCTTGCCAGCACAGGTTAGGGCCGATGTTCCAGCCAAAATAGGCCAGGCCCTAAGCTCTGTCCCCACAATAGTATAGAAAGTGACCAACCCCAGGAGCTGGTACGCCATCTTAACTAGCTTATCTAGGCCCGACTCCCTAAGTCCCAGGGAAAGTAAGAATTCCAATTGTTCTTCTTCTCTAAATTCCCTTATCTCTGATTCTACATCCCCACAGATGGCGACCCAAGGGGCATTTGTTGCCTTAGACACCTTTTCTGCAGCTTCTGAATAAATTTTATTTTGAAGTCCATTTTCATCCACATTGTAGACGTAGATCACTGGTTTTGAAGTCAAGAGAAAGAGTTCTCTTAAAAGCCTTTTTTCTTCGGGTTCCAAATCTATAAGGCTGGCCCAAAGCCCTCGACTTAGGCCATGATGAAGCTTTTCATATACCACTAACTCCTGTTTTGCTCCAGATTTGGACTGCCTTTTCACTTTGGCTATTCGTCTTTCCAAAACCTGCAAATCGGCTAAGATGAGCTCGGTATTAATAACCCCAATATCCCGCTCTGTATCCATGGAAGGGTAAACATGGGTCACATTATCATTTTTAAAGCAGCGTATCACATGTATAAGAACATCTACAGACCTTATGTTCGCTAAAAACTGATTGCCTAAGCCCTCCCCCCGGCTTGCACCATCCACTAAGCCTGCCATGTCCACAAATTCAATAGTGGCAGGGGTAATCTTCTTGTGGTGTGTTAAGCTGGCAATTTGTTTTAGTCTTTTGTCAGGAACAGGAACTATGCCCACATTGGGTTGAATGGTGGTAAAAGGGTAGCTGGCAACCGGAGCGGTACATCTACTTAATGCATTAAATATAGTGGACTTTCCTACATTAGGCAGGCCTATAATGCCACATTTTAAACTCATAGAAATCTCCCTAGGAGGAATGACGTTCCAAGGCCTTTATGCCAGGCAACTCCTTCCCTTCCAACAGCTCTAGGAATGCACCACCACCTGTGGATATGTAGGAGATTTTTGAACTCTCGCCTGCCCTGTGCACCGCCACATCCGTATCACCACCTCCCACGATGGTGAGGGCATATGAGTTTGCAATATTATGGACCATAGCATAGGTCCCACGGCTAAAGGCATCCATTTCAAAGACCCCCATGGGGCCATTCCATATGATGGTTCTTGCATTGTGGAGGGCCTCCGCATAAAGGGTAGTGGTAGCCGGTCCAATATCCATAATAATCCATTCTTTGGGAACCTCTTGGACAGTGGTAATCATGGCCTGTGCCTTGGCATCAAATTTGTCAGCTACCACACAGTCAACGGGGATGAAGAATTTAATACCTTTCTTTTTGGCAGTCCGAAGCAAATCTCTAGCCACTTCAACCAAGTGGTCCTCCATTATGGATTTACCTATCTCATAATTAACCGCCTTTAAAAAGGTATTGGCCATGGCACCACCTACCATCATCTTATCTACTTGTGTCATAAGGTTTTCTAATGCTCCCAGTTTGTCTGATATCTTTGAGCCACCGATAACAGCAACTAGTGGTCTTGTAGGATTCTCGAGAGATCTGCGGAAATAGTTAAGCTCCTCCTTCATGAGAAAACCTGCCCCGCAAACCCTGGTATAGTCGGTTATAGCAACTACCGAGGCATTTGTTCTATGTGCCACCGCAAAACCATCATTGATATATACATCACATAGTTGCCCCAATTTTTTAGCAAATACCGGATCATTTCTCTGTTCACCTATATGAAATCTAAGGTTTTCTAGAAGGATTACATCCCCAGGCTCCATCCTATCTATCATCTTTTTTACATCTTCACCTATGCAATCTGGGGCTAGGCATACCTCCTTTTTCAGCAGTCGTTGTAACCTTCTAGCAACTGGTGCTAAACTAAGTTTTTTTACTACCTTTCCATCAGGCCTACCCATATGTGAAGCCAGTATAATCTTGGCTTGTTCGTCAAGCGCATAGTTTATAGTGGGAAGTACCCTTCTAATTCTAGCATCATCGGTAATATTTAAATTCTCATCAAGAGGCACATTAAAGTCTACTCTTATAAGCACCTTCTTTCCCTTGATATCTATGTCATTAATATATCTCACCCTCTTCTCCTTTCCTATAGGTATTTACCCATATACAGGGCCAACTCAATCATTCGATGTGCAAATCCATACTCATTATCATACCACGCAAATACCTTAACCATTTTACCATCAATTACTTGAGTCAAGGGTGAGTCTACAATTGCAGAATATGGGCTACTGGTAAAGTCCACAGAGACCAAGGGTTTGGTATTGTAATATATAATACCTTTTAGTTCTCTGTTTGCAGCCTCCTCATAGGCAGCATTCACCGCCTCAACCGTGGCATCTTTACCCACATCAGCTACCAGATCAACAATAGACACATTGGGTGTAGGGACCCTAATAGCTAGGCCATGCATCTTTCCTTTTAATTCGGGTATAACCTGAGTAACGGCTGTAGCTGCCCCTGTGCTGGTGGGAACCATGGACAGTGCTGCCGCCCTTGCCCTCCTCAAATCCTTATGGGAGCCATCCAATAGGCGCTGATCCATAGTATAAGAGTGGACAGTGGTCATTAGTGCTCTTAGTATCTTAAAGTTGTTATGCAGAACCTTAACTACAGGCGCCAAGCAATTGGTAGTACAGGAGGCATTGGATACGATGTGGTGGCTTTCTGGGTCGTAGGTGTTTTCATTGACCCCTATAACAAAGGTTGCATCCACACCTTTACCAGGTGCTCCAATGATTACCTTTCTGGCACCAGCCTTTAGGTGCCCCATGTTGCTTTCCTTATCTCTGAACTTCCCTGTGGACTCTAATACAATATCTATCCCAAAATCATGCCAAGGTAACTTTGTTGGATCATCTGAAATTCTGGTTAAATGAATCTCTTTACCATTGATCACTAGGCTGTTCTCTTTAAAGGAAATCTGGGCATCAAAGAACCTATGAACCGAATCGTATTGTAAGAGATGTGCTAAAATCTCAGAGGGAGCCCTGCTGTTAATAGCCACTACATCAATGTCATCCTTACCTCTTTCTATGATAGCTCGAAGCAGACATCTCCCAATCCTTCCAAAACCATTTATTGCTACCCTAAGAGCCATGTGTATCCCCTCCTTTTTTACCAATAATTTTTTCCATAACCACTGCATCTTCTCTATTATCCAAGTAGTAGTTATGTCTTATTCGCACAGGCTTAAAGCCTACCTTCTTATATAGAGAAATGGCCACATAGTTGGATTTGCGAACCTCCAAGGTGGCCCAATGTATGCCCCTTTTTTCAGCAAGGTTAAGTGAATATTGGAGCAGATTGTAACCTAACCCTTGTCTCTGAAATTTTGGGTGGATGGCCAGGTTTAAAATATGCATCTCATCTAAGAACATCCAGAAACAGATGTAGCCTATTACCCTATATTTTCCCTGATGCATACCCTTTATCACATAGGCATGTGAATATTCTCGTGTAAGTACCTCTTCGAAACTACTCTTACTCCAAGGAGATGGGAAACATAGCCTTTCAATGTCCATAACCTCTGGTAGATTTACCATACTCATGGGAAGAATTTCTATTTGAGACAGGAGAGAGGCTACCTCCAAGGCATCAATACCCATTGTTAAATCCTTTTCTTTAGAATTTGATTGGCCGAACAAATGGATTGTTTCCCGCAGGATTTGGCAGTTTCAGCAACCTCCCATAATTTCTTATCCTTACGGGCATAAGCTAACTTTATCACCATAGGGAGATTAACCCCAGTTACCACGTCAACCTTTTCTTCCTTGAGAAAGGATAAGCTGATATTGGAAGGTGTCCCACCAAACATGTCGGTTAGAATCAGAACACCATCCCCGCTGTCTACCCTGGCTATGGCATCTTGGATTTCTTGCCTTAAGCCTTCCACGCTTTTAGATGGATCAATAGAGACAGCTTCAATCTTGTCTAGTTTTCCTACGATAAATTCTGCGGCATTTATGAGCTCTTCAGCTAAATGACAATGACTGATAATCAGAACACCAACCATATCTTGTTACTCTAAATGCATGTCCCGATGGGTCAGGGTAATAGGATAGTTTCTACTATCAAATAATTTCTTAAGTTCCTTGGCAATAGCCACAGAGCGATGCCTACCCCCCGTACACCCTATAGCTATAGTCAAGTAAGACTTACCCTCCTTTTCATAAAGGGGGATGAGATAACAAAGGAGATCATGGAATTTCTTCAGAAATTTCTCCGTTTCCTTCCATTTCATCACATAGTCTATCACTTCTGGTTCCTCGCCATCTAAGTCTTTAAGACTGGGCACAAAATAGGGA
>DTXE01000243.1 GCA_012962595.1 Syntrophaceae bacterium
AAGCTTTACACTAATAGCATAGAGAAGCATTTCTGTATCGATCACAAAAGGAGGGTAAATATAGACCCTGGCTACATTACGCCGGAAAGGTTAGTCTTAGCAACGGGCAAAAATTATTCACACCGAATATATTTAAGGGATGGAATATATGCCGATTTGACACTTATATTCAAGAAAGGTTCCTTTAGGCCACTTGAGTGGACATATCCTGATTATGCCACGAGTCAAGTCATTGAACTTATGAATGCTATTCGAAAGCGATACATATCCCAGTTAAGGGAGGGGGCCTAAAAATTGGTAAAGAGTATGACGGCCTTTGGTATGGGAGAGTGTGACGTTGATGGAAGAAGGATTATTGTAGAGATACGCTCATTTAATCATAGATATCGGGATATCGTTATAAGATTACCCAAGAGATATGCGGTCTTAGAAGAAAAGGTCAAAAAACTTACATGCCAATACGTTGCTCGGGGCAGGGTTGAAGTCTCAGTTCAGACGGAGGAAGGCCCGGGTCCAGGCCAAAGATTAGAGTTAGACCTAGATTTAGCCAAGACATATTTCTCCTTATTGACCCGACTAAAGGATGAGCTTGGCATAAAGGGTGAGATAAAATTAGAGTCCATAATAGGCCTGAAAGATATAGTGGGCTATAAGGAAGATGGTGAAGATATAGATTATGCATGGGGGATTTTAAAGCCTCCTCTGGAACAGGCCTTAACTGCCATGGAGCAAATGCGCATAGAAGAAGGTAATACACTTAGAAATGACCTTTTGGACAGATTGGCTATGGTGGATGAACTCTTGGATGAAATCAAAAATCGTTCACACACTCATGTTGCTGATTACCAAAGTCGACTATATCAAAGGATAAAGTCCTTTATCAAAGATATGGAGGTTGACCAAAGTAGACTCATTCAGGAGGTGGCCTATTTTGCAGAAAGATCGGACATAACTGAAGAGATTATTCGCTCCAAAAGTCATATTTCACAATTTAAAACCATGTTAGACCACAACCAACCAACGGGACGTAAGTTAGAATTTTTACTTCAGGAATTAAACAGGGAAACTAATACTATAGGGGTCAAGGCGCAGGACTCCATCATTTCGCACAAGGTTGTGGAGATAAAGGGCGAGATTGAAAAACTCCGTGAGCAAGTCCAGAATATAGAATAAAGTCATCCATTGTCTGTTATCAGTTGCCACGGACCAATAAAAGGGAGAAATTATGGAACCGAAATTGATTAATATTGGCTTTGGTAACTCCGTGATATCTAATCGAATAATAGCTATCGTAAGCCCTAATTCCGCCCCCATCAAACG
>DTXE01000244.1 GCA_012962595.1 Syntrophaceae bacterium
ATGTTATCTAAATTTAAGCAACTTAGAATTTCTCCTCTCTTTTGTTCATCTATGGGATGATTTAGGTGAGTATAAAAGCTGCTTTGAAGAGTGTTTTTACAGACCTCAAGCATCTCTTCTATCTGCTCTCTTGACAAAAAATCAGGAAAATTATGAAGGTCGTTCATATACAAATCTTTTCTTTCTATTAACAGCCGATTCCTGAAATCAATCTCTTGAGGGGTCAAGAGGACTCTTTGGGGTGCAGTAACTTTATTTATCCAATACCGACAATTCTCCATCTGTGGACTTACACCTTTTAAAGGTGGAGAAACCAGTCTATCTTTAGTTACAGCGCAGTTAGTTAAAAGGAGAAAGATTGGCACAAGGGCCAAAAGCATGTTACTTCGCCACACCATCATTACCGCGATCTTTCCAATATTGATTTACCTGATACATAAATGCCTCAAGCCTTGTACGGATATTGGTCTGCTTTTGACCATCATAGGCTATGTTGAGAAATGGGATGTTGCAATCTCTTTCTCTATACCGTTTGACAATGGCATGAACAATGGTCCCCGGCATACAGGTAAATGGCATCACATTAATAACCCCACTTACCCCCTTCCTCACAAAATCAACGATCTTACCTACACTTAATATAGCCTCACCTTCAAATGAGTCATGGAGATAGGGACGGGCATTCTTTAGGATTTCATTAACAGATGGCTCCTTCAGGTTTTTTAAGGCACCATGGAAAGTCCTTGTCATACGCCGCTCATCCTTCTTTTGAACATGCTCCTCTAAAAGTAGTTTCATATACTGGCGGTATTCTCCAAGATTCAAAAACTTGCGTTTGGCCATAAAGTTGGTATAAAGTATCCATTCGGAAAATGGGGGAAGCCAAACCTCCCCACCCAGGCCTTCAATATGTCCAATGACATCCTCATTAGCAAACTTATTACACCGGATATAAATCTCTCCCACTATACCCACAATAGGCTTTACATCTCTTCCATTTAGAGGAATATCTTCAAAGCAATATCTGGCCGCACTCAACACCTTAAGCAAATCGCCTCTATCCATGATGGTACGGCAAACCTTTTTTATATAATAGTCATAGACTTTTCTTGCCTCATCAGGTATTTTCTCATAGGGACTGATTTCCCTTAAGGACTTCTCCAGTAAATCAACGGCCACAATGCCCTGCCAAGCGAGCCTGGTAAAGTCATTTGCTATCATGCCCAATTCCCTATAAAGGCCTCCATTGTCTTGATTGGGAGAATATATGGGTAGGTCTTTATACCCCAACGAATCCAGAACCATCCTCTGAAAGCGGTGATACTGTCCGAAGCGACAAGGCCCTTCACCAGAGGGCATAAAGAAGGCAGATTTTTCGGGGTTAAAGCCAGGGCTCCTTATCCATTTGACCATATCGCCTGTAGTTAATATACAAGGATAGCATTCTTTACCCGTAGTCAAGTGCCTTCCCCAATCTAAAGTTTCCTCATCAGATTCCGGCAACACACAGGCTTCCACACCACAAGCCTCAAAGGCTGCAGCCACAGCATATGCATGGTCAGCCATGTTAGGGATATATACCGTTCTCTTATGGCCCTTTACTATGTTAAACGGCACTTTACCTACCTCTTTGGCAAAGACCTTATGGGCATGGAAGTTTTTAAGCGAGTCCAGATATGCCTCAAGTCTGGTCACCATACCTGCATCGGCGCTATGTTCATCTATCTCAATTTCCAGATAAGGCTTCCCTCTAAGTGCATCCTTAAAGAAATGGATAATAAATGAGTCGGGGCCGCAGGCAAAGTTCGTTATGTAGACGGCATAGAGCCTGAGGTCATCTTTAATAATCCGGGCGGCACTTAAGATTCTCTGGCCATAACTCCAGTACATCTTTTCCATGTCCTCCATATCCCCGGCCTTGTCCAGAGACAGAAAATCAGAAGGGATGGCCAACATCCCTAACTCCCTCAATTTTTGAGGGAGCCTCAAGTTCATGCCCGGATCATAGCCATTATAAGGGCGACTCACAATAACTATGGCCTTTTCATCCATCTTGAGACCCGAAAGAACCTCTTCACCCCTTTTTTGAAGACACTCTTCAAATCCCTTCTGGGCAAAAATGGCTGCATCTAAGGCCTCATAAATCTTCTTAGGGCCTATGCCTAATTTTCTACCAAGTTTCAAGAGTTCCTGCTCCAACCTTTTTCTTCTACCGAGATAAATGATAGGCCGAAGAAGCTCTATATTATAATCTTCAAAATGTATGGAGGATTGGACAGTATAGGGAATAGTTTGTACATATGGACAAACCGTTGTCGATTTGGATGAATGATAACCGCATGCCATGGTAATGGTACTAGGCAAAAATATTTTATCTATACCCTTTTCCAACAGATTAAGCACATGACCATGTGCCACCTTCACAGGGAAGCAGGTTTCCACCACAATCTTCTCAATTCCCTGACGGATGATTTGCTTATTGGTGGGATCAGAAAGCACTACTTCAAAGCCAAGCTCTGTGAAAAATGTCCCCCAGAAAGGCAGGATGTCATGGAAATGGAGGGCTCTGGGTATCCCTATCCTACCTCTATGAGAATCTCTATTTTTGCCCACTTTAGCAAAAGACAGAAGTAAATCATCTCTTTCTTCAAAGAGATCGGGTAGATTACTCTCGCTTAACCCTCTTTTCCTTTCATATTTCTCGCATCTCCCCCCATAGAATAAAGACTTTTCACCCTCCATGGACACCCTCTTTATCTCACACCGGTTAGGACAACTTTTGCATTCAAAAGTCTTAATGTTATATCCTACTTTACTTAAGCAAAATCCCTTGAATCTGCTCTTATTCCAATTTCTCTCTCTCATAGCAAGGAGGGCCACACCTATGGCACCAGTAACATCATGATGATGGGGAACCTTCACCTTTTTGCCCAAAATCTCCTCGAAGGCCGCTACTACACCCAGATTGGATGCTACCCCACCCTGAAAGAGGATATGCTCCCCGATCCTTTTATCTCCCACCACCTTATTGAGGTAGTTCTGAGCTATGGCGTAACAAAGGCCAGCTATAAGATCAGCCTTTGGCGTGCCCCGCTGCTGGTGGTGAACTAGATCAGATTTCATGAATACCGTACATCGTTCTCCCAATGGTACAGGGTTTTTAGAGGAAAGGGCCAGGTTACCAAATTCTTCCTTAATAGAGATACCTAAACTTTCCGCCTGTTCTTCCAAAAATGATCCTGTTCCTGCTGCACAGACCTTATTCATCTGAAAATCCACCACAGCACCATTTTCCAAAAGGATATACTTAGAATCCTGTCCTCCGATCTCAAATACTGTATCTACCTTAGGGTCTATAGATGCTGCTGCAGCAGCCTGAGCGGTTATTTCGTTTTTGACTATATCTGCTCCTATAAAGTCGGCGGTAAGATACCTTCCTGAGCCTGTGGTTCCAGCCCCCAAGATGTTAACGGTATCGCCAACCTGACCTTCTATCATACGCAAGCCCTGTTTGACCGCCTCAAGTGGTTTCCCTTGGGTCATAAGATAACATTTAGCCACTAAGTCTCCGTCTTTATTAATAAGTACCACATTGGTACTTATGGAGCCCACATCCACGCCCAGGTAACAATCGATCTTTTCTCCACTATAGACAAATGTATGATTCTGGCTACCGGCTTTTCGGCTGGTTAAAACCAAAGGATGTAGATGATGAATCTTGGGCTTTTCACCTTGGATATACCTGACAAGATTTTCAATCCTTAAAAAATTGCAGGTATATCCTTCCTCCATGGCCATAAGAATGGCCCCTATAGCCCCCATGGTGAGGTAGTATCTAGGGATGATGAGACCGTCTTTTCCCAATTTTAAGACATCAGAAAGGGCCCTCCTTACACCATGGTTAGCCGCCACACCGCCTTGAAATGAAACGGGCCTTACGATCTTCTTTCCCTTACCGATATTGCTCTTTAAGTTTCTAGCCAAAGCATAACACAGTCCTGCCACTATGTCTGAAACAGGGGTTGCCTCTTGTTGGAGATGAATCATATCCGATTTAGCAAATACACTGCACCGGCCTGCTATTCTGGGTGGGGTTTGGGACTTAAGGGCCAAAGTACCAAATTCTTCAATGGTCAGGCCAAGTCTGGACGCCTGTTGATCTAAAAAAGAACCAGTGCCTGCGGCACACAAGGTATTCATAGCAAAATCTTCTATCTTTATATGGCCTTGCTTATCCTGACTTAACAGAATCAACTTGGAATCCTCTCCCCCTATTTCGATAATGGTCCTCACTTGAGGATAAAAATATTCAATAGCCTTACTTTGGGCGATGATTTCATTAACAAACCTACCTCCAATAAGTTCAGAAATTAGCTTTCCACCAGATCCTGTTACCGAGACCGATTTGATGTAGCTTGCTGAAATTCGAGTAAGTAAATCTTTTAAAACCAGGGCAACTGTTTGTAAGGGCTGGCCTTCTATTTGAGTATATATCTCCTCAACTATATCCTTATGAGAATCCATAACCACAACCTTGGCACTGGAGGAACCTACGTCAATGCCTAGGTGAAGCTGTTTATTCATGTGAAAATAGCTCCTTTATTTGGAGGCAGGAGGATTGAGGGGAAATCCTCCTGCCTGTATTGCATTATTGGATTTTAGTTGAGCGAAGTGGGCTTCCTTAAAATTACCAGCACCTCCTCTAATTTTGTGAAATCAACAGAAGACCTTACTTTCACATGTTGAAACATTTCCGAGTTTCCCCTTTTTACTTTGGTTACTTCTCCTAAAGCCAGGCCTTTGGGAAATATTCCTCCCAGTCCTGAAGATACTATCCTATCACCCTCCCTAACATCATCATTCTTAGAGAAATATTTGAGCTCACAATCACCCCCACCTGTGCCTTCCAATATGCCCCGGGCCCGAGTCCGTTGAACAATGGAATCAATGGCACTATTGGGATCTATGATTAGCAATACCTTAGAATAATGTGAGGAAGTCTGCATAATGCGTCCTATTATTCCATCAGAGTTAACAACAGGCATATTTGGCTCAATTCCATCCCTTATTCCTTTATCGATTATAATGGTCCGAAACCAAGTGGATGGATCCCACCCAACTACTTGAGCAGGCACCATGGGTGCAGGTACCTTTTCTTTGAAATCGAGAAGTTTTTCCAGCCTAATATTGGCCATAATCGCTTCTCTGTATTGGTTATTTTCCTCTTTTAGTTTATTTATCATTCTCTTTAGGGCCTGGTTCTCTTTCCTTACATTTATCAGGTAAATGTATTTATTCCAAAGGTCTATAACAGAATTTTTAGATGTAACAATGGCCTTTTCCAAGGGAGACAAGCCTTCTATTATGATGGTCTGGAGTGGATTAAAGTTCCTTTCTTTGCCTACATTCGAGGATATCAGTATCAGAATTACTATCAACAACAGGCTTGTTAACAGAACTGAGCGGTGTTTCCCTAAGGTGTGCACTACCAGGTTACAACCTCTTTCAGGACTGATATATTGTCCAAGGCTTTGCCACAACCTAGAACCACCGTAGAAAGGGGATCTTCTGATACCACTATAGGAAGACCTGTTTCCTCTCTCAGGAGGATGTCGAGATTTTTAAGCAATGCTCCTCCACCTGTTAAGACTATGCCTCTATCTACAATATCAGATGCAAGTTCAGGAGGTGTCTGTTCCAGAGCTGTTTTAACTGCACCCACTATAGTCTCAATTTGCTCTGAAATAGCGGTCCTGACCTCCTCTGAGTCAATGGTCAATATCTTAGGTATTCCAGTGACCAAATCTCTTCCTTTAACTTCCATAGTCTTAGTATTCTCACTGGGGTAGGCTGTCCCTATAGTAGTTTTTATAAGCTCTGCCGTGTGCACGCCTATAAGTAAATTGTATTTTCTTTTGATATACTGTAATATGGCCTCATCTATCTTATCTCCCGCTACTCTTACAGATTTGCAATAAACGATGCCAGCCAGAGATATAACAGCTACCTCTGTGGTTCCACCCCCAACATCCACTACCATATTTGCTATGGGTTCGGTAATAGGTAAATCGGCTCCTATTGCCGCCGCCATAGGTTCTTCTATGAGGTAAACCTCCCTTGCACCTGCAGACTCTGCAGACTCTCTTACAGCCCTTCTTTCTACCTGAGTTATACCCGATGGGACACTTATGATAATCCTAGGACGCACTAAGGTACGACGGTTATGCACCTTCCGAATGAAGTATCTCAGCATAGCTCCTGTAACCTCGAAGTCAGCAATAACACCCTCCTTCATAGGCCGAATGGCTTCTATATTACCTGGCGTCCTCCCCAGCATCATTTTGGCCTCCTTGCCTACGGCCAGGACCTTGTTGATACCCTTATGGTCTCGACGAACCGCTACTACCGAGGGCTCTGTGAGGACTATACCCTTCCCTTTTACATACACTAAAGTGTTAGCCGTCCCCAAATCTATGGCTAGATCATTAGAAAACAGTCCGAGCAATTTGGCAAATACCATGTGTTTTCCTCTCTCGACTCAGTGTTTATACACTACTTGGTAGATCGCACAAAATATGCCGTAAAATCCAACCTATCCTATCAAAAAAAATCTCTTACATCAAGGAAAATTGCTCAATACTTCACTCCTTGACTTTGCTCTACTGGTGATATAGTATGGTTATTGAAAATGATCGAGGGTGGCTCCGAGACTTGAAAACTAAGTTTATCTTTATTACAGGAGGGGTGCTTTCATCCTTGGGAAAGGGGTTGGCGGCTGCATCTATCGGTGCCCTCATGGAAAGTAGAGGACTGAGGGTTACCTTCCAGAAGCTGGATCCTTATATCAATGTGGATCCAGGAACTATGAATCCATTTCAACATGGGGAGGTTTATGTCACTGATGATGGTGCAGAAACCGACTTGGATTTGGGACATTATGAAAGATATACCCATGCCCGTATGAGCCAAAAAAATAACTTTACTACGGGAAAGATATATTACTCGGTTATTACCAAGGAGAGGCGAGGAGACTATCTGGGAGGAACCGTTCAAGTCATTCCTCATATTACCGAGGAGATAAAAAGGAGTATTTTAGAAGTAGCGGATGGGATAGACGTGGCTATTATAGAGATAGGTGGAACTATAGGGGATATCGAGAGCCTACCATTTCTAGAGGCCATCCGGCAATTCAGAATCGATGTGGGCAAAGAAAATGTCATATATATTCATGTTACACTTGTTCCCTATATTAAGGCAGCAGGAGAGGTAAAAACTAAACCAACCCAACATAGTGTAAAGGAACTAAGGGAGATTGGCATTCAACCCGATATCTTACTCTGCCGGACAGAGCATTTTTTGTCTCCAGAGATTAAGGCCAAGATATCCTTGTTTTGCAATGTAGATGAAGATGCGGTTATAACTGCCAAGGATGTTGAAACCATTTATGAAGTTCCCATCCTCTTCCATGAGGAAGGCTTAGATGACAAAATCGTCCAGTTACTTAATATCTGGACTAGGGAACCTCGGCTGGAAAATTGGAAAGATTTGGTATACCGGCTAAAACATCCTAAGGACTCTGTCAGAATAGCAGTGGTTGGTAAGTATATAAACTTAAGGGAATCTTATAAAAGTCTCAATGAGGCCTTGGTTCATGGTGGTGTAGCTAATAACCTTAAGGTAAAGATAGACTATGTAGACTCTGAAGAGTTGGAAAAGATGGGTTGTAGGAAGTCTCTCTCTCATGCTGATGGCATCCTCATCCCTGGGGGTTTTGGCTCACGTGGCATAACAGGAAAGATGAAGGCTGTTCGCTATGCCAGGAAGCGAAATATCCCATTCTTTGGTATATGTCTTGGTATGCAGCTGGCGGTGGTGGAATTTGCAAGAAGCGCTGCAAAAATAAGAGGGGCTCATAGTACAGAGTTCGACCCACGGACTAAACATCCTGTTATCTATCTTATGAAAGAATGGTATGATTACAGAAGTAAGACTATCCAAAGGCGAGATGAAACTTCTTTTAAGGGTGGAACTATGCGTCTAGGGGCCTATCCATGTGTTTTAAACAAAGGTTCTCTGGCATATAGAGCATATGGTGTAACTGAGATATTCGAAAGGCACCGCCACCGTTACGAATTCAATAACTCCTATCGAGAGATATTAGCCAAAAAAAATCTATGCTGTTCCGGGTTATCACCTGATGGGCAGTTGGTGGAGATTATTGAACTTGAAGGACATCCATGGTTTTTGGGATGTCAGTTTCATCCGGAGTTCAAATCCCGTCCCATGGACCCCCATCCACTGTTTGTCTCCTTTATAAAGGCTGCTTATCAAACTAAACAACTTCGAAAGTAAAACCAAAGGTAGGTCTAGGGGTGGTAAGAGAAGTTACCATTAACAACTTGAAGGTCGGCGGAGAGAATCCTTTAGTCCTCATTTCTGGTCCCTGCGTAATAGAGGATGAGCAGACGGTTTTGATGATAGCCCATACCCTAAAGGAGTTAACGCAAGCTAAAGGGATTCCCCTTATCTTCAAAACCTCATATGATAAGGCTAACAGAAGCTCCTTACATTCCTATAGAGGTCCGGGACTATCAAGTGGGCTTGAAATCATAAAAAGGGTAAAGGATGATGTGGGTATACCTGTTCTTTCAGATGTCCATTGTGTAAGGGAGGTGGAGGTTGCTGCAGATGTTTTGGATGTGATTCAGATACCTGCCTTCCTCTGCCGCCAAACTGATCTTATTTTAGAGGTAGCAAGAACAGGGAAACCTGTTAATGTAAAAAAAGGACAGTTCTTGGCACCTTGGGATGTAGAGCAAATCCTGGAAAAAATAATCTCCACCGGTAATGAAAAAATCCTCATAACCGAACGAGGCACCACCTTTGGATACAACAATCTAGTGGTTGATTTCAGGTCTCTTATTATTATGAGGAGATATGGATTTCCCATAAT
>DTXE01000245.1 GCA_012962595.1 Syntrophaceae bacterium
ATCCGAATTGGCATCTTCTTGGTGGTCAACTACTGGTATTAATGCACTTATTGATTTTGATGATGGTGAGATGACTTCTGAACCTAAAGGTGCAGCTTATGAAAGAGAAATGACTTGGTTTGAGTCTTCTCTTGGTCGTATTATTATGATTGTTATTGTGTTCATTCCGTTCATTTTGCTTTATTTCAGCTTTGTTCAAGCTGCTGTTTTGATGTTCTTTTTCAGTTTGACTTAAAAAATGCTTTATCTTTCTAAAAACTGCCGCAGGTTCGGTTCCTGCCGCTGCGGCTAATTTAAAAAGTTCATTGCCAACGGCATATTTGTGCCTTTGTTCCTCACTAAAACCGGTTAGTCTTTCTGATTGAATGTTTAATTTTTCGATCAAAATGGAAGCGGCATAACTTTCCGTTTCATAATCCACTGCTAATTCTGGTACGATCATGTCAGCCGGTTTAACACAAATGCCGTTTCCGTTGTAAAGCCATGCTGTTTGTCGCAGGGTGATTAAAAATTGAGCATCAAAATAGTGATATCGTTCTCGTCGATAGAACCAGTTATATTGCCCTTTAAAAATATCTTCTCCTAAGTTGTCTTCTATCAGTTTGAGTAAAAATTGCCATAAAATCTGGGACTTATCAAAATTCAGTTGAACTAAAAACGCATTTAAGCCTTCAAGATCATAGTCATAAGTGTATTGTGAAAAATGATAATAATCATAAGTACATTGTCCATTATGAATCGCTTCTCTTTCTTGCCCTGATAAGGTGGCCTGTGTTTTGAGTCGTCTCGCTTTATCTTCAATCCCTAATTCTTTGAAAAACGTGTTTAAGGTTTCTTGTGCAAATTCATGATCAAGGGCGGCATAAAATGCGCTATCTAAAAAATAAATATTCGGGTAATGGCTAAAATAGTGTTTTAACGGTTCAGTATTGAAATAAATGAGATGCGACAAGTCGCGCACTTTTTTTTCTGATAGAGGGCGCGACAGAATGGGATGGTTTTTAACTGATTCACGTATTCTGCCTTTTTTTGCCAAGGGCAATTTAAAAAATAACGGACTAGTTTTCTGAAATCTCTTAACATAATGGCCGGTTCAATTTCCCCGTTTTTTTGATATCGGGGCAAGATATAATATTGAATTTCTTCATAATCTTTGGGTTTATCTAATCCTAATGCCAGCAAAAATTGCTTTGATTTTTCATGCTTGAGAAAACACGGTTTGACGGTTGGGTATTCTGATTCACTGTCAGTCGGTAAATACACTTGAATTTTGCCCGCGCGATTATAAGCTGGCACAATTTGTTCATCGGTAAGACGCAATATGGATTTTGTTCTCAAGATTTCCTTTTTATGTTTAAGATAACGCGGTTTGTCTAATAAATAAGTGTAAAACTGCATTAACCAGGTATCTGTTTGATTTTGAATAAAGGCTTTTGTCATCCGTTTCAGCACTTTATCCTGTGTGATTTCTTGATTAACCAAATGCGTTTTAATATATTCCCATAAGATTTTATTATTATGCCTTGTTTTGGGAAAAACCCAGTGGGCATCGGGATGATTCATCAGTTCACTTAATTGCGCTGAAGTGAATAAATTCAATAAATCTGGGTTTTCAGCTAAATAGGCTTGTTGCCGAGTGATCGCTTTTTTTTCTGGAGTGGGCAATAAGGCTTTATGAGATTGCAAGGTTTCCAAAACCGTATCGTAAACGATTCTGAATGGGTGTTCAGTTGGAAAATCAGGCTCATGAAGTGGCAAGACATTAAAAAAGGCATCGGTGAGCCAATTTAGCTTTTTGATCTGCGGCAAACTTTCCGCAGTCAGTTGTGCAATGGCTTGAATCAGTTTTTGATTCCAAGCCTCACCTTGTTTAATACCTTCCCGATTATCAGTTAATAAAAAAGGGGCTTGAACAATAAAACGTAGCTGAGTGGTTTCTTTGGTTGCAAAAAAGCAATAGGCTGGGAAAGTGTGTTGATAAGAAATGGGGGGCAATGCTTCCCACATCAAATAGGCAATATTGATAAACTGCGGCGATTGTTGATCTGAAACGGATAATGGGCCGGTAAACACTAAAAAACGAGTTGTCACAGGTGTTTGATTTAAAAGCTGTTGCGTCATGACTTCTTTACCCCCTGCCAATGATTGAATTATCGTTTTAGAATAACAACCTTGATTTTGATCAGCAAGCCAAGTGATTTGATTCAAATGCCTTAAAAACAATAGAGGATGAGTCAGATTTTTTAATTTGTCCAAAATGGCTTGAAAAGCTTGGTGTGCGGGTTGAGCAGGATTATCGAAGGGAAAATAAAATAAGGTTTCATTCGCCTGTCTCTCAGGATGATCGGTATCAAGCCAAATTGGGACAATAAACCGTTCAATTTTAAAGCAAAAAGGCGGATCATAAATCTCCGGCGTATTCGTATACTGAAAAATGGCTTTAAACCCGACTCCGAATTTACCGATTTGTGCCTCATATTTATTAGAATTACCAATAGAAGTAATCGCATTGATATGCCCTAATCGCTGATATTGCGTATCCGATTCTTCAGAATCAGGATGCGTTATCGAAAAATGAACCGTACCATTATGCGCGAAAAGCATACCCGATTGATTCAGCACAAATCTAACATGAGTTGCCTTCACATCATCTGCATTTTGCAAGAGTTCATAAATAAATTGGGCTGATTCAGAATACTTTTCGATAACCCGTAATTTCACACCCCGCATAGAACGTTTTTCAAGCACATCCGCATTTTGTTGTCGATCTTTTGAGAGTTGATCGAAAAGCGTTTTTTGTTCGGGGGTTAAGATAGACATGTGTGATTAGGCGTTGCTCTGTTTTACTTGATAGGGATAAGGGATTGTTTCCATTGTAGATTTGCTCTGCTTCGTGCCGGTTCAAGTCCGGCCCCAGGCACCAGTAAAATCACAATTTCCCTTACATCACCCATCACATCCTTCAAGAGATATATAGCCTATAGCCACAACAGCCAGCAATGCAATGATGAGATTGATCAATCTCCTACTTAACAAATAATTTCCTCTTCCAGTTTGAACTTGACTAACCCCTCACAGTGTCTTATGATTCGGTGAAACTTGGCATCTGTATATTTAATGGCTATAAAGGGCTATCTTGTACTGATAGGGATAACATAAACTGACTTAAAGTCAATGGTGATTGGTCTTCAATAATACTATGAAGCTGGCAAAAAGGATAGGTAGTATAAGTCCATCTCCTACCTTGGCAATCAATGCCAAGGCCAAATCAATGAGGGCTTCTGGCATAGATGTCCTAAACTTTGGGGTGGGGGAGCCTGATTTTGATACCCCTCGTCACATAAAAGAGGCTGCTGTAAAGGCTATAGAAGAGGGATTCACAAAGTATACAGAAGTCGCAGGTATTCCAGAGTTGAAGGAAGCCATTATCCACAAATTCCAAAGCGATAATGGCCTTTCTTACGATCCCTCGGAAATCCTGGTTTCATGTGGCGGTAAGCACACCCTATACAATCTGGCCCAGGTTCTATTTGAAGAGGGTGATGAAGTTATTGTCCCTGCACCTTATTGGGTATCTTATCCCCCCATCATCACACTTTCTGGGGCCAAGCCAGTTATTATCCGTACCACAGAAGATACCGACTTTAAGCTAAACATTGATGACCTAAAAAATGCTATTACCCCTAAGACCAAGGGTCTTATCCTAAATAGCCCTTCTAATCCTACAGGATCGGTTTACAGTAAGCAAGAATTGGAGGAAATCGCCCAAATTGCCATGGAATATGATTTTTACATCATCTCAGATGATATCTATGAAAAGATAGTCTTTGATGGTATTAACTGCACATGCATTGCTACCTTGGGCCCAGAAATCAAAAGTCGTACCTTTATTATAAATGGTGTATCTAAAACCTATGCCATGACAGGCTGGCGGATCGGTTATATGGCGGGTTCCGCTGAGGTTATCAGTGCAGCCACTAGAATTCAAAGCCAAAGCACATCAAACCCAAACTCTATTGCTCAGAAGGCAGCGGTAGAGGCCATCCTAGGGCCGCAGGATCACATAAAGATGATGGTAGAAGAATTTGAAAAGCGACGGAATTACTTCATGGAAAGGTTGTCCAAAATGGGTAAAGTAAGGTGTTTTAAACCTCAAGGTGCATTTTATGCCTTCCCCAATTTTTCAGTCTGTTATAACAGGTCATTCAAAGGAAGAAAGATAAGTGGTTCTTTAGAATTGGCCGATTTTTTACTAGAGGAGGCACGGGTGGCTGTAGTTCCTGGTATAGCCTTTGGTGAAGATAATTGTATCAGATTCTCCCTTGCTACTTCCATGGAGCATATTAAAAAGGGATTGGATAGGATAGAAGAGGCCTTATTCCTTATAGAGATGCAGGATACATGATGCAGGATATAAAAAATGACAAATAACAAAGCTCCCCATAGAAGTAGAAAAGTTCACTTCACGGGGCGGGCAAATGTCAAATCAAGCTCAAAGTCCCAATGACAAAACAAAAATTTTGGCATTTAAGCATTTGGATTTTGAAATTTGGATTTGTTTAGTGCTTAGGATTTGGAATTTAAGTAGATGGAGGTCTATATATGCTAGTAAAAAAATGGATGTCCACAAAATTAATTACCGTTAATGAAAATACTTCGATGATGAAGGCCTTGAGGATTATGAAGGATAACAGGATTCGGAGACTTCCTGTGATGAAGGATGAAAAACTTGTAGGTATTATAACCGACCGTGACTTAAAGGAGGCCTCCCCCTCCAAGGCATCTACCCTTGATGTACATGAACTCTATTATCTCCTTTCTGAAATTAGAGTAAAAGACATCATGGCCAAGAATCCTATCACTATAAGGCCAGATGAATCCGTGGAAAAGGCTGCTGTACTTATGCTAGAGAAGAAGATATCCGGGCTCCCAGTAGTAGAAAATGAAAATTTGGTAGGAATCATAACCCAAACCGATATATTTAGGGTCTTAACCAGTATAACCGGTATTTACCAAGGAGGTATTAAGATTGCCTTAGACCTGCCCGATATACCCGGAACCACTCAGGCGGTAATCAACACCATAAGAAGTCATGGTGGCCGGATAATGAGTGTGATGACGTCCTATGACGTTTCCGAAGAAGGCCATCGACACGTGTTTGTTAGAACCAAAAATGTAGAGGGGAAGAAGCTAGATAAGCTTCTAAAGGAATTAAACAAACATTTTTATGTCCTTTATTCTGTAAAGGACGTAATCTGAGAATCTCTCTACTCTAAATCCAGTTTAAAAAATTGGCCAGAGTCTACACCCAAGCTAGGCACCTGAGAGACGGCTGTAGGTACTGTTCCCTCCTTAAAACACTCAAGTACTGTTTCAACAGATTTTGAGTTTGCTAGTAAACCAGTCTTGGCGTCGATTTTGGCAAAAACTACCCCCTCTGGCAGTACAAAATCCTCCATAGACCTATCTTTCAGGACATTCCTCATAAAATCTAACCAGATAGGGCTTGCGGCCCGTGAACCTGTTTCATGTTCGCCTAAGGGTCTCTTCTCATCGAACCCTACCCATACTCCAGTGACTAAAGAAGGTGTATAGCCAATAAACCAGGCATCTGTTAAGTTATTAGTAGTTCCAGTCTTTCCAGCAGCTGGCCTATTTAAGGCCCTGATACGCCAACCGGTACCTTCTCTCACCACCCCTTCTAAAAGTTTTGTCATTATAAAGGCGGTATCTTCCCCTATAACCCTTTTCGTTTGGGGTCTATTTACTTCCAATATATCCCCGTAGCGATCTAAAACCATGGTAATAAAGATAGGCTCACACCTTATCCCCTGGTTAGCAAATACCGCATATGCACTGGTAAGCTCTAATAGGGATACCTCAGATGTTCCCAAAGCCAACGAAAGATCTCTGTTTAAATGAGAATTTATACCCATATTCTTCGCATAGTCAACAACATAGTCTATCCCAATATCCCTTAATATCTTTATGGTAACTACATTTCTGGATTGGATGAGTGCGGTTCTAAACAGGGTGGGGCCTCGAAATTCTTCATCATAATTCCTCGGTTTCCATAGTTCCTCCTCCTCGCCACCTGTATAGGCTATAGGTGCATCAATAATGACGGTAGCAGGGGTATAACCTTTATCTAGGGCCGCTGCATAGATTATAGGTTTGAAGGCTGACCCTGGTTGCCTTTTAGATTGGATAGCTCTGTTAAACTGACTTATCTCAAAATCTCTTCCCCCAACCATGGCCTTTATATGTCCAGTTTTTGCCTCTATACAAATCAATGCCCCTTGGAGTGGAGACTCCATATCTGCATACCCTCTAGATTCTCCATATTTCTGCCTTTCCTCTATGGCAAGTAAGCCAGATGTTACCGCATTCTGTGCCGCTTCCTGCATAGTGGTATCTAAAGTGGTATAAACCTTAAGTCCTTCTTTATACACCATATCTTCTCCATATTTTTCCTCAAGGTACTGCCGGATATATTCTATAAAATAAGGGGCCGAAATCATATTCTCCTGGCTTTTGGGTTTTATATCGAGTGGCATTTGAAAGGCCTGCTCCGCATCCCTCACTGATATATACCCTTCCGCAATCATCCTATTTAATACATATAATTGGCGTGCCTTTGCTCTATGGGGGTGTCTGATAGGAGAATAACGGTTAGGGGCTCGCGGTAGCCCTGCAAGAAGAGCACATTCAGCCAAATTTAACTCTTGAACATGTTTTCCAAAGTAGGTTTGAGCAGCGGCCTCTACACCATAGGCCCCGTTTCCCAGGTAAATCTGATTAAGATAGATGTGTAAGATTTGATCCTTGGTTAAAGATTTATCAATTCTGTAAGCTAGGATAGCCTCTTTTATTTTCCTCTTAAAGCTTTTTTCAGGTGTAAGTAAAAGGGATCTGGTAACCTGTTGGGTGATGGTACTCCCTCCTTGGACAATGGCTCCAGCTTCTATATTTTTAAAAGCCGCCCTTATGACACTTAAAAAGTCAACCCCTGGATGTCCGTAAAAGCGGGAATCCTCTGCAGCGATAAAGGCATCCATAAGGGTCTGGGGTATCTGGGACAGTGGAACCACAATACGGCGTTCGGAAAAGAATTCTCCAATCAATTGACCGTTAGAGCTAAACACTTGAGTCACTATAGGGGGCCTATAATCCTTTAAAGAGGAGATCTTGGGCAAATCCTTGGCGAAGTATAGGTAAGTTCCCACAAGACCTGATGCTAGAATAGAGATAATGACCAGCGAGTATAACAGCACCTTCAGGCCTCTTTTTCTCTTTGGACGGGATTTTATCTTCTTTCTTAAATAAGCCATAGAGGAAACCTAAGGATATTTTAGGTATGTTACTACCTCATGGTTTGCCATGTCAACACCCAAGCCCTTTTTAGAAAACGGCCTAGTGAAGCGCTTTATTTTTGGGGCATAGCAAAAAAGGGAATCCTTCTACCCTTATATCTTGGGCAGACGAGTGTCTTTCGACTTAGATGCTTGAGGTGTTGGGGAGGGAGGCGGAAGATGGTTGGGTTATAATTTTGGAAAAGTCTGCCAGTTGCAGGAAAAGATGATAAATCATACCAAGTAGTGCCAGCCGGTTGTCTCTTATGTTCTTATCTGAGGTCATTACTAAAACGCCCTCAAAATACCTATCAACAGGGTCCTTAAGTTTGAGAAATTCAAGCAACATGGAATAATAGTCTTTTTCTCGAAATAGTCTTTCGGTATACTCAGCTACTCCCCTATAATCTTCATAAAGGAGGGATTCAACTGGATCCTCAAATAGTGATGGGTCTACCATCCTTTTCTCTGTTTTGCCAGCTATATTTGCTACTCTTTTAAAGGTTATGACCAGTGGTTCAAGATTGCCCTCCAGTCTGAGCCGGTTCAATGCCTTTATTCTTTCTACAGAGTCCAGTATGTCATCTGAATAGATAGATAAAACGGACTCTATCACATCATATGGATAATCTTCTGAGATGAGCTGATGGTATAAACGTAACTCAAAGAATTCCTTAACCATAGATACTGTCTCTCCATCAATTTCTTTCAAATTATCTCCAAGGAGAGAAATGCTCTTGTTTATTATGTGGGAAAGTGAAAGGACATATCCCTTGTCCCTGATGATATGGATGATACCCAGTGCCTGCCTTCTTAAGGCATAAGGGTCTGCCGTTCCAGATGGAATTAAACCAATGCCAAAACAACCACAAATGGTGTCCATCTTATCAGCCAAGCCTATGATTGCACCCACATGAGATGAGGGGAGTTCTCCACCAGCACGCAAGGGTAAGTAATGTTCATATATGGCATGGGCTACCTCTTCAGGCTCTCCAGAGAGAAGGGCATAGATTTTACCCATAGTCCCCTGAAGCTTAGGAAATTCCTTTACCATCTCTGTGGTCAGATCGGCCTTGCAAAGGCGAGCCGCCCTCTCAACTATGGGTCTCTTATCAGGAAATAGGATTTCTGCCAAAAACACGGCCAGTGCCTGAATCCGCCTCACCTTCTCATATGAGGTTCCTAACTCTGAATGGAAAATAACCCCTTTTAGCTGTTCCACTCGATCCTCAAGCGGTATCTTCTGATCTACCTCAAAGAAAAATTGGGCATCAGAAAGCCTTGCCGCCAGTACCCTCTCATGGCCAGTTACAATGCCAGTGTCCTTTATAGGTATGTTACTTATGGCCATAAAGTGAGGCATGAGGTTCCCATCCTTATCTGCTACAGCAAAGTACCTCTGATGCTCTCGCATGGAAGCAATCAGCACGTCTTCTGGTAATTTTAAGAACCTCTCATCAAAGGTCCCACAAATTATTGCAGGATATTCAACAGAATAGGTAACTAGTTCTAACAATTCGTCATCGGGTAAGATTGTGCCTCCCATCTTTTTAGCGGCATCCATGGTTCCCTTTTCAATCATATCTTTTCTTTTTTGTGGATCTACAACTACATATGCCTCTTGCATCTTCTTAAAATAAGAAGTGGCATTCCCAACCTTAAAGGGGCCGGGTTTCATAAAATGGTGGCCAAAGGATATGTTTGAAGAATTTAAATCACCCAATTTGAAGGGTATCACTTCTCTACCAAATAATGCCAGAATCCAATGTATAGGTCTTACAAACCGAATGGAGGAGTTAGACCACCGCATGGACTTCGGAAAAGGGATTGAAAGAATGAACTCAGGTAAAATCTTTTGTAAAAGCTCTCTGGTATCAAGACCTCCCTCTCTTTTTCTTATGCAAAGGTACTCCCCTTTTTCCGTTTCAATCAGTTCAAGATCAGATACCTTCACACCTTGGCCCTTGGCAAATCCTACCGCAGCCCTTGTTGGTTTGCCATGTTCATCAAAACCAACCCCTTTAGGTGGGCCAGTAATTTGAGTAACACGCTCTTCCTGCTCTTCAGCCACATCTGATACCAAAACCACCAGTCTTCTTGGTGTACCAAAACTCTTTATCTCACCATGGGCTATGCGGTTTTCTCGAAGTCTCTCCTCCAGGAGATCCTTCATATAGACCAAAGCAGGAGGGATAAAGGCAGAAGGTATCTCCTCCGTACCTATCTCTAATAATAGTTCTTTTGCCATGTCACTTGAGATACCTTTTCAAAAGGGGAAAGCCCATTTCCTTTCTCTGTTCAAGGTATTTCTCTGCAATAGTTCTGGCTAGATTTCTCACTCTAGCAATGAAGTGTGTTCGCTCTGCCACACTTATAGCACCTCTTGCATCTAGAAGATTAAAGGTATGAGAGCATTTGAGGCAGTAGTCGTAGGCTGGAAGCACCAGGCCCCTCTTAGTCAGTCTGAGGGATTCGGCCTCATACATGTGGAAGCATTGAAGAAGCATATCTACATCGGCCTCTTCGAAATTATAAATAGAAAACTCCACCTCTTCTCTATGGTGTACCTCACCATAGGTGATACCATCTGTCCATATTATATTAAAGACATTATCTATCCCTTGTAAAAACAGGGCCAGCCTCTCAAGTCCATATGTAATTTCAACAGAAATGGGATTTAGATCAAGTCCACCAGCTTGCTGCAGGTAGGTAAACTGGGTAACCTCCATGCCATCAAGCCATACCTCCCACCCTAAACCCCATGCCCCTAAAGTGGGGGACTCCCAATCATCCTCAACAAATCGGATGTCATGAGAGACCAAGTCGATCCCTAAGTGTTCAAGGCTCTTTAGATATATGTCTTGAATATCCAGGGGGGAAGGTTTCATAATCACTTGATATTGATAGTAATGTTGTAGTCGGTTGGGATTCTCCCCATAACGACCATCGGTAGGTCTTCTCGTTGGTTCTACATAGGCCACATTCCAGGGCTCGGGGCCCAATACCCTGAGTAGAGTGGCTGGATTGAATGTCCCAGCACCTACCTCAATATCATAAGGCTGTTGGATGATACAGCCCTTTTCTGCCCAATATCTTTGTAAAGACAGAATGATTTCTTGAAAGGTCATCTTTTTCTTTTATTTACCCCGTTAGAAAACATTCTAACCGGATTTACTGGAATAATTGTAAAGCATACTACTTATCACTTCAACCTCGGTCAAGCTTTTTTAGAGGAGATGCCTTTCCCCACCCCTATTCACTTTGACTTTAAACAGACCGTTGAGCGTTTTTTCGTAGAAGAGATCCCTCTTTATACACCTACGGGTACAGGGAACTACCTCATACTCAAGATCCGGAAAACAGATATGAGCACCTGGAAACTCATCACTGTACTTGCTAAAGCCACAGGTTTGCAGGAACGTGACATAGGCTATGCCGGTCTAAAAGATAAAAATGCCACGACCATTCAGTATATTTCACTTCCCAAAAAGTACGAAAGAGAACTCAACAAGAACCTCACCACAGAAAAGATAGAGATACTCGAACGCAGCTACAACAAAGCACCTATCAAGATAGG
>DTXE01000246.1 GCA_012962595.1 Syntrophaceae bacterium
AACTTCGGGTATGGATGAGCATTCCATAGCTTACCCTTCAATTATAGCCTTTATTTCCTCTAATTGCTGCAAATACTCTACTATGTCTTTTTCAGCCTCTTCGGAGGTTACCTCAAACTCCTTAACTATTTTCTCTTTTATCTCACTGACTTTCATCTTTCCATCAATCAGTTCCCAGATGCGTGCTCCAACCTCGTTCAGGGTGTAGATACTTTCCAAATCCCCCACATTTTGTCGGATGGGAACCAAGATAACCTCATCTACGATCTCTCTGGAAACCATATTGGGGTCTTTCTTGAAACATTTCTCTAAGTAATTCATTTTCTTAATTCTATTTTCTTTTTCTTCTCTTCTGGACTTGAAGTAACTTTTTCACATCCAGTAAGTCTTGCTTCCTTCCAGCGGCACGCTTCGCTTTAATCAAATCATTCAGTGAAAGATAGCTAGCGGGTTCAGAACCATATTGTGAACGAATGGAATTGCGCCACGCCCTCTTAAAAGTCAAACCTGGAAGAGAAACAAGCACATCTATCCGCACAGGTGCTATGCCAAACTGTAAAATCGTCTCTCCTTTGAAATCATCCTTAGAAAGCCCGAAGTCTGTATCGAAGAAATTCCTCAACGCCTTCAAAAATCGGTTTACATTTCCTTCCGAAGATTCAATCCAAATATCAATATCTTTGGTATAGCGAGGGATACCATGAAAACCAAGGGCATGAGCTCCCACAATTAAATATTTTACCTTATGGGCGTTTAAGGATGCGACAAACCCCTTGTAATCGGGGTGGACTCTCATTAAGTTTTCCTTTTAGCCTTAAAGAATCAAGAAGACAGGAATCAACTGCCCCTACCCTCTCTTCTGGTTTTAGGGAGAGCCAGAAATCAAGCTCAGCTCGCTCTGCCTCCATGTAATTTTTGAATTTTCTGAAATAAATTTTTCGCTTCACCTTGCAATCCCATTGCTTAAGCAATTTTCTCGTATTCTCTATAGGTAAATTTTTCTTCATCGCTTCTTTTAATAAGATAGCAAAATGGGGAGAGGCTGTCAATAAAAGGCAGAATTGGTGTTAGCTAAATTTCAAAAAGTGTAGCTGAACTCGCAAGATTTGAAATTATGCCTGAAATAGTATTCATTAGGTAATGTGATGCAAGAGGAAACTGATCGCAATCCTGCCATTGTCACTATCCATTCAGGGGCTGGTGGAACAGAGGCTC
>DTXE01000247.1 GCA_012962595.1 Syntrophaceae bacterium
AGGACGATAAGGGTTATGTCACAGTTGCCACCACCAGGCCTGAGACGATGCTGGGCGATACGGCTGTTGCTGTTAATTTGAATCTATTTAATAAGATAAGTAGCAAAACCCCCTATTTGTGCAGTTTAAGGCCTGGTGGCCGTCACTACTTGGAAGATCTTGATAATGCAGGTGGTATTCAGGCCATATTGGCGGAGCTTTGTAAAATAGGGGCGATTACCAAAAATGTGTTAACCGTTACCGGAAAGAGATTGGGTGGGCAGTTAAAGGGTGTTACTATTCGAAACCATAAGGTCATTCGACCTATAGATAATCCATATCGGGCCGAGGGAGGAATTTCTATACTTTTCGGCAACTTAGCCCCTCAGGGTGCTGTAGTTAAACAGTCAGCAGTGGCCTCTAAGATGTTGATCCATAAGGGCCCCGCCAAGGTATTTGATTCCGAGGAGGATGCTGTACGGGCCATTTTAGGGAATAGAATCCGAAAGGGCGATGTGGTGGTCATTCGATATGAGGGTCCCAAAGGAGGGCCAGGTATGAGGGAGATGCTTACACCCACATCGGCGCTGGTGGGCATGGGATTGGATAAAGAAGTGGCATTGATTACCGATGGTCGGTTCAGTGGAGGTACTCAAGGAGCAGCTATCGGGCATGTTTCTCCAGAGGCAGCGGAGGGAGGATTAATTGCACTGATCAAAGACGGCGATATGATATCTATAGATATTCCAAAAAGGAGGCTTACATTAAAAATAACGGATAGGGAGATAGCTAATAGGAAAAAGACCTGGAGGCCACCTAGGCCGAAAATTAAGGAGGGCTATGCATATAGGTACTCGAAATTAGTTAGCTCAGGAAGTACTGGTGCTATATTTAAAGATTAGTTTTGGGTATTGACAGATGGTAGCATTTCCTGTAATAGAGAGTCAGAAAAATGAAAGAGTTACAATTCTTTAGCCCCACTTGGGGGGAAGTTAGTCTAACCAGAATTGTTGATATTATTGCTCAGGCCGTGCAAGAAGAACCTGATGGTTATCGCCTCATTGTGGGCACCGATTCTAAAAATCACTCCTCCATGGTCCTTTATGTAACGGTGATTATCCTTTATCGGGTTGGCAAGGGAGGTATTTATTTTTATACCAGAAACAGAAGTAGGATAGGAAAACATAGTCTTAAGGCTTGCGTCTTCCAGGAAACTTCCCTAACACTCTCTACAGCTGCTAGATTGGAAGATGCCCTCAAAGAGAGGGGTATTCCTAAATTAGAGATTCAATGTCACTCAGACATCGGCAATAATGGCAAAACCAAGATGCTCATCCGGGAGGTAGTTTCCTGGATCATCGCCTCTGGTTATACCCCACATATCAAACCCAACGGCTTCGGCGCCAGCTGTGTAGCCGACAGGCACACGGATTAGGAATCATAAAGAAATCAAACCGCCCGCATGGAATGGATAAATAGGGACACATCCTATTTTTAACCTTCAGAGGTCTTCCC
>DTXE01000248.1 GCA_012962595.1 Syntrophaceae bacterium
CCCTCTTCAGATACGATTGCAGGATATGTCGGCATGATGGCACTGACTATTGATGAGGTGAACAAGGCATTGCAGATAAGAACCAACGGGAAGATGACGGGTATTGGAAAATACCTTCTAAATTTCCTGGAATTTGCTACCAAAGAGAGATCTAATTATGCCTTTATTTTATATGGTAATCAACACACATCTTTGGATTATAAGGCTCCAAACCTAACCTTAAAAATAATTCCAGAGATGGCTACTATTTGGTGGGATCAGGGAACATTACCCAGTCTGATAAAAAAAGACAGGATCGACATTTTTTTCTCCATATATCAAGGGCCCTGTCTTTGCTCGCTGTCCCTTTGTCACAACAATCCATGATCTATTATTTTTAGTCACTCCTGAGTATACTGGAACAAGGTATAAATTGTATAATACCGTTTTTAGAGCCATAGGGGGTTTTATCTCAAAAAGGGCAGCAGCTATCATTACAGATTCCGAGTATTCTAGAAAAGACATAATGAGGATTTTTAAGATTAATGGAAAAAAGATAAATGTAATTCCCGTTGGCGTTTCAGAAAAATACTGTCCAATAAAAGATCAAAGTGTTATCGAAGAGGTCAAAAATAGATATGGGATAGAGCAGAAATACATTTTGTATGTGGGAAACTTCAAACCGCATAAAAATGTTCATACACTCATAAAGGCATATAATAGACTGCCAAATGAAATAAAGGATGATTATCAGCTGGTTTTAGGAGGTAAGAAAGATAGGTTCTATATAGAAATTGGACAGTTAATTGGTAAATTAAAAATAAAGCAGAATGTGGTTTTCACCGATTTTATCTCTGAAGAACATCTACCAGTCCTTTACAGTGGTGCAGAAATGTTTGTGTTTCCCTCTCTTTATGAGGGATTCGGCTTGCCCATCCTTGAAGCTATGGCATGTGGTATCCCTGTTATTTCCTCGGATAGTTCCTCTCTACCAGAGGTTGTGGGGGATGCAGGAATTCTTGTGGATGCAAAAAGTGTAAAGGGACTAAGTAGAGCAATTTCGACAGTTCTTCAAGATGATAAGCTAAGAGACGAATTACGGC
>DTXE01000249.1 GCA_012962595.1 Syntrophaceae bacterium
CATTAAAGACATTTAGCAGGTTAATTAAAACTCATGACAAAAACCTTGAGGTAGAAATCAGACAATCGGCTATTGAAGGCCTGCTTTATATCGGTACCTATAAGCCTCATCTAGTGCTTTTAGACATGGTTATGCCCAATATAGATAGCTATGAGTTCTGCCAAAAGATAAAGCAAAATCCAGAGACCAAAGGAATTAAGATTATTGCTATAACCGGACATTCGGAGGTAAATCATAGAGATAGACCACTTGAGGTAGATGCCTTATATTCAAAAAGTCAGGATATACATGTGCTTTTAGAACTGATAGACCAGGTTTTGCTAAACCACTAGGGGCTTCTGTGAAAGATGGGTGAGAGAGAAATCTATACCTTGAGAGGATGAGATTATGTTAACCATTACTGAGGATACAAAGGGAACAGTCAGTTTCTCCGGGGAATTGAATATCCATAATCTAGAGAAGCTTCGAGACAAACTCAATCGATATCTAAGGGAAGGAAGGGATTTGTTTTTTGACTTTAAAAGAGTTACCATTATAGATACAGCTGCCATTCAATTACTTATTTCCTTCAAAAAGTCCTGTGATAGGGTCAATAAACGCTTGACAATCGAGCTAAGCCCTACCATACAAAAAACCTTGGAGACTATGGGCATCCGAGGTGTATTTAGATAGGTTCAATTTTAAGAAGGATCTTCCTAATGGAAAAGGCCATTCTCATAGTAGATGACTCACCTACCTTAAGAGCATCTTTATCATTTTGTTTAAAGAATGCAGGATATGACGTGATAGAGGCTGTAAATGGAATCGATGGGTTGGAAAAGATTAAGAAGAAAGGGGAGGTTATTTCCCTTATTATTCTGGATATAATTATGCCCAAGATGGAGGGAATTGCCTTTATTAAAGAGGTCAAAAAAACTCCCTTCAGGTTTATCCCTGTTTTGATCCTCTCTACAGAATTTGATGAACACAAGAGGAAGGAGGCTAGACTTGCCGGTGCTGCTGGCTGGCTAACAAAGCCTTTTAAGCCAGAACAACTGCTATGGGTAGTAAAAAAATTTGTGAGGTAAGAGAGTAATGGAGCAGGAAGAGTTTTTGCAGATTTATTTTGCCGAAGCCGAGGAATTGACCCAATCTCTTGAAAAGAGTTTGATGGCCTTAGAAGATTCCCCTCAAGATGAAAATATTGTTAATGAGGCATTTAGGGCCGCCCATACCATGAAAAGTAGTGCAGCTATGGTAGGATTTCACCAAATTTCAGAGTTTACCCATACCTTAGAAAATGTTTTAGAAAGATTGAGAAATAAGAACCTGGTAGTTACTCGGGGGCTTATTTCTCTACTTTTAGAGGCCAATGATTTCCTGAAACAGATGATCGAAAATGCCTCCCAGGGTAAAGGGGAGGGGGAACCAAAGAAATTTGAAGAAATGAAAGGAAAGTTAGGGAGGTTTCTAGGCCTGGAAGCTCCTGTTGGGGTCGAAGAGAAAATTGGCACAGTGGTATCGCCACCCCAGAAGGACCGTTACTATAAAATAGTCATGAATTTCAAGAGAAATCTTTTTGATACAGGCCAGGATCCTCTCATGCTCCTTCTAGAATTAGAGGAACTGGGAGAAATTATGAAGATAGAGGCCGATCTATCTCAACTGCCTGTCTTTGAGTCCCTTAATCCCTATGAGCTCTATATCTCATGGAAACTTATTATCAAAACCAAAGAGGTCCTTTCTAAGATTGAGGATGTCTTTATCTTTGTCAAAGAAGACAATACTATCCAGATAGAAGATGTGACTCATCGATTTGGTAAAGGTATCGATGCCGAAGCAGCCCATAAACTATTAGGTGAGATCCTGTTAGAGGAGGGATTGGTTTTAGAATCCGATTTAGATAAGGCTCTGCAGAATCAGAAGAAACTGGGAGAGATTTTAGTAGAGCAAGAGAAGATAACCCCAAAAGAATTAGAAAAGGCCCTTGATATTCAAGAAGAAAGCCGAATCCATTTTCGGAGATCAACTATTAGAGTTGATACTGAAAAATTGGATAAATTGATGAACTTGGTGGAGGAAATAACCACGGGGATATCTCGACTGAATGTTGGATTGGGTCTTGAACCACAGCCCTTGTCAATTCATCTTCAGGAGACTATAGAAAATTTGGATAAGATAGGCCGTGAGCTTCAAGAGCAGGTAATGCGAGTTCGCCTATTTCCTATTGAGGGAACATTTAATCGATTTCAGCGTATGATTAGAGACTTGGCTTATAAGCAGGGTAAAAAGGTTAAGGTAATTATTAGTGGGGGTGATACGGAGCTCGATAAAGATTTAATCGAACATGTTGGAGACTCCCTTAAGCATCTGGTTTTAAATTGTGTGGACCATGGTATAGAGTCTCCTGATGAAAGAAGAAGGAAAGGAAAAACTGAGGAGGGATTGATAGAATTAAGGGCCTTTCAAAAGGGAGGCAAGATATTTATTGAGATAAGGGATGATGGTAGAGGTATCAACAAAAAGGCTCTCATAGAAAAGGCTGTTAACCAGGGTCTCTTGAAGGAAGGGGTTACACCTACTAAAGATGAGGTCTACCAATTGATGTTTGAGCCCGGTATGTCTACAACCAAGGCAGTTACAGATACCTCAGGGCGAGGGGTGGGCCTGGATGTGGTTAAAACCAAGATAGATCAATTAAATGGCTCCATAACCGTATCCTCAGAAAAAGATAAGGGGACTATCTTTACCATAGCTATTCCTCTCACTTTGGCTATTATGGATGGAATGAAGGTAGAGGTGGCAGAGGAGGTATTTATCATACCAACTCGCTACATTTTGGGATGTTTTCAGGCTAAAGAAGGCGTTATCAAAACGATAGAGGCAAGGGGAGAGACGGTTAATTTTAGAGGTGAATATCTTCCTTTGGTGAGGTTAAATCGGGCATTGGGAATAGATACCCATGGTTTCTCCAAGGATGGAATTGTTGTTGTAGTTGATGGTGAAAGAAAGAGAATGGGGCTTTTGGTAGACGATGTCCTGGGAGAACAACAGGTAGTTATCAAAAGTTTAGACAAGCATTTCAGGAGGGTGCCAGGGATAGCTGGTGCCACCATATTGGGGGATGGAAGCGTCTCTCTAGTCTTAGATATCTATGGATTAGAGAAATTGCTATTTAAAAACTAAAAATATCGGAGGCAAAGATGTTTCCAATTAGACCTAAAAATCTTATCTTTTGTACTCTTTCCTTCTATCTTCTTGTACCACTCTTACTGTTTTCACTTAGCTGGGCTAAGGATATAGGTAGAAAAGGGGTCTACGTGGGTTCAAAGGCCTGTCAAGCTTGTCATGAACAAGAATATCAGAACTATGTCAAATACGCCCGGAAAAGCAAATCATTCAGTAGTGTGCTCAAGATGAAGAAAGGTTTGACCCAAGAAGAGATTCGAAAATGCTATACCTGTCACACAACCGGCTATGGCAAACCAGGCGGTTTTGTAAGCTTAGAGGAGACACCACATCTTAAGAATGCCGGGTGTGAGGTATGCCATGGCCCTAGTAAGGCCCACGCAGAATCTGGAAACCCTGCCTACATAAAAAGGAAGGTAAGTCTGGAAACATGTCAGATATGTCATACCCCAGAACGGGTCAGGGCCTTTCGCTATAAACCCCTAATCCATGGAGGGGGTCATTAAAAAGGAGGATTAAAATGCACTGGATAATAGACTATGTAAGAAGAAGACTAAGGATGAAGATAGCCTTGGTTACTATCTCAACAGTAGCTGTCCTCATGGGTGCTATTATCTACTTAAGCATTACCGCCCATACCAAAGGCATTTTAAAAACAGCTACCCACTTTGGAGAGGGACTAGCGGAAAACACCTATAGTGCCATCAAATACCCCATGGAGATCGGGGATAGTAAAACCATCGCCCAACAACTGCGGGAAATCAAGGCCCATATGGAGGATGTTGAGGTTTACATCTGTGATTTCGACCGGGAGATTACCTATGCCAGCTCGGAAGATGTCTTGAGGACCAGGGTTAGCTCCGACATCATCGGTGAAGGTTCACTGCCATCCGTGATAGAGATGCTGGCCACGGGCGAATCTCCCAAAGGGGCCTTTTTAGAAAAAATCCAAAATAGAAACTATCTGGTCACCCTTCGTCCTATTCTGAATGAACGAGCTTGCTACCATTGCCATGGCTCTTCCAGAAAGGTGTTGGGGGGATTGATTGTAAAACAGTGTGTTGATGAAAGTTATGCGGCTATTGCCTCATCCAGAAATCGAGATTTGTTCTTAGGACTCTTAGGAATAGGGGCAATCCTTTTCATACTCCAGTTTGCCATGTCTAAATTGGTAACCGAACGCATCAGGAATCTAGATGAAAAGGCCTCCCAGGTAGCCAAGGGAGATACCACCGTCTCGGTAAAGGTGAAAAGTGGGGATTCCATAGGGAGATTGGCCGGGCATTTTAATGAAATGATAAAGAGCATCAACGATCGGATGGAATATGCCAATAGCCTAAAATTGGGCATCTCCGAACCATTTTTTATGATGGATCATAACTTAACCGTCACTTACATGAATGATGCCATAAGTAAGATCTGTGGATACTCAAAGGAAGAGGTTGAAGGTAAGATGAAGTGTATAGAGGTATTCAAGGCCGATATCTGTGATACAGCCTGTGCCGTCAAGAAGGCCCTTGCCACCGGTGAGCCCACAGTGGGAGTAAAGGCAAATATCATCAGTAGCGAAGGAGAAACTATCCCTATCATAGTAAGTTCAGCAGCGCTAAAGGATTCTACCGGCAAGATCTTAGGTGCCTTTGAATTAATGCGAGATATTAGTAGTGAGGTAGAGGCAGAGAGGGTGCTCAAAGAGTCTGCAGCCAGGGAGGAAGAACATAGGAAGTATTTGGAGGATAGGGTAAGCCAGTTTTTCAGTATCTTAGATAGGGCATCTCAAGGAAACCTGTCTCTAAAGGCTGAGGTACTGGGGAAGAAAGATATAATGGATAGACTGGCCATTAAGATAAACGAGACCTTTGAGAAGATTGGTGAGCTTATTGCGCAAACCAAAAAGGCTGCCCGAAATGTAGCTCATAGTTCTAATCAGATCTTCTCCGGAAACCAGGATCTCTCCCAACGGACACAGCAGCAAGCAGCAGCCTTAGAGGAAACCAGTACCACACTGGAGCAGATGACGGCCAGTGTGAATCAAAATGCAGAAAATACCCTAAAGGCCGATAAACTGGCTAAGGAAACTGTGGAGTTAGTGGAAGAGGGTGGTATTGTTGTAAAAAATACCACCGAATCCATGGAGCAAATCACTGAGGCCAGTAAACATATTGAAGAAATTATCTCTATGGTCAACGATATAGCCTTTCAAACCAACCTTCTTTCTCTCAACGCTGCCGTTGAGGCAGCTAGGGCAGGAGAGCATGGAAGGGGATTCGCTGTAGTGGCTAATGAGGTAAGGACGCTGGCCAGAAGGAGTGCAGATGCAGCTAAAGATATTCAGAGTCTGATTAAAAATAGTCTGAATAGGGTAGAAAAAGGCCATCGCCTGGTTGAACAGACTGGGGAGAGCCTAAATAAGATTAGGGAGCACATTAAATTGGTCTCGGAGGCCATTTCAGAGATCTCTATAGCCACCCAGGAGCAATCCAAAGGGATTGATCAAACCAATCAGAGCATTATGGAAATGGATGGAGCAGTTCAACAGAATGCCAAATTAGTGGCAGAATTGGCTGAATCAAGCCAAGATTTAGCCAGAGAAGCAGAGCTCCTGGAGAAATTAACGGAGGAGTTCATCATCTACCCTCTTGAGACTCAGGAGGCAGCGTCTTCAGGCTCAAGCAAGGAAAGGAGAGGGGCATTGCCCCCCACAAGACGCTCCCTGGCAGAGGATATGATCCACAAGGGACCTTTCCGGGAGCCTTCTGAAGAGGAGGTAAATTTTGAGGAAGATAAGGATTTTGAGGAATTTTAAAGGAGAGAAGAATGGCAGAAGAGACTCAGTACCTAACCTTTATGCTTGATGAAGAGGAGTATGGTATTGAAATCCTTAAGGTAAGAGAAATCATAGGCTACCAAAAACTTACCAGAATCCCTTATGTATCCAGTTTTGTCAAAGGAATAATCAACTTAAGAGGAACCGTCATCCCTGTCTTGGATCTGAGAACTAAATTCAGTCTAGAGGCCAAAATCTATGACAGACTTACAGTAATCATTGTCCTGGAGATATCTGGAAGAATTATGGGTACTATTGTGGATTCTGTTTCGGACATCACCTCTTTAAGCCAGGATGAAGTGCAACCTACCCCTTCTTTCCCTACTACTATAAGAACAGAATTCATCAAGGGAATAGGCAAGAAGGATGGTAGACTGATTATTCTTCTGGATATAGATAAGATACTCAGTACCCAGGAATTAGAGGACGTGGATGCTGCCATATAATATCACCGACCAAGAGTTTGACATCTTTAAAAGGCTCATCTATCAGCATACCGGAATACATCTCTCCCAGCAAAAGAAGAACCTGTTGGTTGCTAGATTATCTAACCGATTGAAGGCATTAAACTTGAAGACATTTATAGCATACTATAATTATCTTCTCCATCACCCAGATCGGGCCTCAGAGTGGGTTAAGATGATTGATAACATCACCACCAGCACAACCGAATTTTTTAGAGAGAGACAACATTTCGTATTTTTACAGAATAAAGTCCTCCCTTATTTCTTAAAAAAAAGGGGTAATAAAAGGCTCCGAATTTGGAGTGCTGGTTGCTCTACAGGAGAGGAGCCATATACCATTGCTATCATCTTGTCAGAATTCTTCAAAGACCGTGAAGGCTGGGATATTAAGATTTTGGCCACTGATGTGAATTCTCGATCCCTTTCTTTGGCAAAAGCAGGTATCTATAAAGCCACATCGGTTAAACCTGTTCCATCCCTTTACCTTAAGAAATACTTCCAAAAGGAATCCCAAGGAGATGTAAATATCTTTAAAGTTAAAGATACACTTAAACAAATGGTTGCCTTTAAAAGATTAAACTTGATTAGGGATCATTTTACTTTGTCATCCGTTTGGGATATTATATTTTGTAGAAATGTCACTATATACTTCCATCCAGATATAAAGGCAAGAGTGATAGACCAATTTTATAAGCTCTTGCAGAATGATGGTTTTCTGTTCATGGGTCATGCTGAGCCCTTATTTTTTGTCAGCAGAAAGTTTTACCCTGTAGGCAAGAGTGTTTATCAAAAGGTTCTTAGGCCTAAATAGCCTATAAAGGACGTGAACTCACATGTATAAAAAGTTTAGTAAGAAATTCAACAAAGATATGATTATCCTAACACCCGGAGAATATTATGCCAGTAAAGATCGGGAGATTATCTGTACGGCTGTGGGATCATGCATAGCCACATGTCTTTTTGATAGTAAAACTGGTGTAGCGGGTATGAATCACTTCTTAGTTCCAGGTATGGTTAATACCAAGAACATCCTCTCCACCGAGATGGGAAGATATGGGATGTATGCAATGGAGGTGCTAATCGGCGATATTATTAAACTGGGAGGGGAGAGAGGAAACATCAAGGCAAAGGTTTTCGGGGGTGGCAGCATACTTAAATTTAGAGAGTCTGATGGGAATATCTCGCAGTCCAATATTGCATTTATCAGAAAATTCTTACAGCTAGAAGGGATTTCTTTGCTGAAAGAGGATATGGGAGGAGCCGTGGTGAGGATGATCCTCTTCTTTACAGATACAGGCAAGGTCCTCCTGAAAAAATTGCCCTATACTTCTGCTCCAAACGCTATCAAACGTGAAGAAAAGTACAAGGTTTCCCTTTGATTTCTATCTCTTTATCTTGATATGAAGTTTTTTTTTCTCCGATATCAATGGTGAGTTTTCCTATCTCTTCAGTACCTAAAAAATAAATATAATCATATTTATCAAGTACTTTTTTTAGGCTTTGTTGCACAA
>DTXE01000250.1 GCA_012962595.1 Syntrophaceae bacterium
AAAACGTATCCCAGGCAGGCCGACAACAATGCAACAACAGCCTGCGGGTCGAGTTTGTCTGCGTAAGAAAGGAAAATCGCACCGGAAGATACTATCACGATGACCGCGAGTTTTGTCACGTTGAACACAACTTTGTTCATAACGAAATACCCTCCTCAGCCAACTTGTCGAATATCCTCCTCCACCCCGTTGTGTCGGGGTCTTTTTTGAACGCGTCGATGTTCGCTACAAGGTCTTTCTCCAAAACGTGATACTCCGCGCGCTCCACGACGTGGCCCGTGGTCGGGCACCGCGCAAGGTCTTCGGAGTACAGGTGATAAGCTATCTCGTCATCGGGGTTGACGTACGCCTTATCACGCAGGCTGGAAAATGCTACCATGCGTCCATTCAACGGACGTTTGAATGGTGGTACCTGCAAACCGGATACTCGCTCCGGCTGCCAGAGGGGTTGGGAAAGTTTGAAGCCGGAGTAACCGTAACAGCCTGTTCCTTCTGACGAGCCTGCATTACGGAAACGTAACGATGCAAAAAGACCATTTGTTAAGATTTTACACAACCCGGTTAGTAGGGGAGCATAAAGACCATAGGTGCCGTCTCTAACGTAACATTCTGTCTGAAAACGCCGAGTAGAACCGTCATAGTCATGATAAGTCACCTTAGCGGGACCCTTTTCATAATAAGCGTCAAGGAACACCAACCATACCTCACCAGACAAAGGCTGAATGTCTACATAAACAGATGTGTCTGCGGCGATAGAAATTGCCTCCTCTATTTGCGTTATAATCGCGCTCCAAAAAGGAAATTTGGTCGTAGTTAAAGTACGCGTTGGGTCATCCCAGACATTAACATCTAAAACACCTACGTTACCCATTTACTATCTACCTCGCTCCTACTATTTGGTAACGAGCCACGTTACCGGCAGTTTTGTTCTTGATCCGAATCGAAGTCGTCTGAATGGTGAAGCTGTAGACGGTGTTCGCGGATATCTATATTTCGTCATCATACACCGCACCGTCATAGCTCCTTTGGATTATAGCCGCGTTGTCCCAG
>DTXE01000251.1 GCA_012962595.1 Syntrophaceae bacterium
AGAAAAAATTAGATGAGAGCCATTTCTTGACCAGACTATCTCTCACATGCTATGTTTGTTTCATTCCCTGTAAAAGCCGACATTTCAAAAAGGGTATGGTAGACTCATGCCTCTTATTATAGGCAACGTCACTGACCATTAGTCATCAGGCATTGGTTAAGCATGAAAGCCAAGGGTAGAGAGCGAGGAGTAAAAAACTCTAAGCTCTACGCTATTTACCAGTGATAAATGCCTGTTGACTAATCATATATATAAAAATGTCCTGGAAAATAATTCAAAGATACCGATATATCTTAGAGGAAGAAAGAGGGACTATCAGGAAGGATTGGGGTGGAAGATTGGCTATAGCACTGGCTTATCCCAATAGATATCACCTGGCAATGTCCAATCTGGGTTTCCAAACCATCTACACTGTCTTAAATAGCTTTGACCACGTGGTGTGTGAAAGGGTATTTCTTCCTGATCCAGAAGATATGGAGGAATATCAGAGAACCAATACACCTCTCATGTCATTGGAATCCCAAAAACCTCTTCAGGATTTTCAAATAGTAGCCTTTTCTATCTCCTTTGAAAATGACTGCATAAATGTACTTAAGATATTAGAAATGGCCAACATACCACTTATGTCAGAAGATCGGGGAGAGAATCACCCCCTCATTATGGCCGGAGGGGTGGTCACATTTTTGAATCCCGAACCCTTATCGCCTTTCATAGACCTTTTCATAATAGGTGAGGGTGAAGAAATCTTGGGTGAATTCTTGAGAATTCTCAACCACTGTCTAGAAAAAGGGTTAGGCCGCATGGAGAGGCTGGAATACCTGGGAAAAGAGGTAGAAGGCATCTATATTCCGCAATTTTATGAAGTTGGCTATGACAGCCAGGGAAGGATTAAGTATTTTCAACCCAAAGGAGGCCTTCCGGACAAAATCAAAAGCGGTCGTTTGAAGGAAGTGGATAAATATATAACCCAAACCCAAATCTTAACTGCTCATACCGAGTTTAGTAATATGTTCCTTATAGAGATTGGGAGAGGGTGTACACACGGATGTCGGTTTTGTGCAGCAGGATTTATTTACCGACCACCCAGGATGCGTGATTGGTATAGATTAAAAGATATGGCCTTAAAAAACATGCATAAGACCCTAAAAATAGGCTTGGTAGGGGCGGCAGTTTCCGACCTTCCTAACATACCAACCTTATGTCAATCTATTACATGTAGGGGCGGTAAGGTCTCTCTTTCATCCCTTCGTGCCGATACTCTGACCAAGGAGCTACTTGAAGCTATAAAGGAAGGCAACTCTAGGGCAATAGCTATAGCACCTGATGCGGGTTCTGAGCGTCTAAGGTGCGTAATAAACAAAGGCATCACCGAGCAGGATATTATAGAGGCTGTTTGTATGCTAGTGGAGGGAGATATTGATACTATCAAGCTCTATTTCATGATAGGCCTTCCAACGGAAACAAACCGCGATGTGGAGGCCATTATCAGTCTCTCTAAAAGGCTCAAACATCATATTTTAAGTTCAAGCAAAGGCAAGAGAATTGCGAACCTAAGTTTAAGTGTGAATAGCTTTATTCCAAAACCCTTTACCCCTTTTCAATGGGTACCATTTGAGAGGGTAAAATTGTTAAAAGAGAAGATGAGGCTTATAAGGAAGGGCCTCAAGGGTGAAAGAAAAATTCAGGTCACCTTTGATCTTCCTAAATGGGCTTATATCCAGGCCCTTCTTTCCAGAGGGGATAGAAATGTAGGGAAGATTTTAATGGCCGCACACAAACTTAATGGGAACTGGAAGGAGGCTTATAAGATAGTAAATGTCAATCCCGATTTTTATGTATATCGCAAAAGGGATTTTGATGAGCTACTGCCGTGGGATTTTATTGACCATGGAATAAAAAAGGGCTACCTCATTGAAGAATACAAAAAAGCTATGGAATGCAAGACCACACCCATCTGCCAGCCAGAATCCTGCCAGAGATGCGGGGTGTGCTAATCAGTGGTCAGGAGGGTTTCTTTTTTTTGCTAGCTCCTCTTGTTTAAATTCCAAATCCCAAGC
>DTXE01000252.1 GCA_012962595.1 Syntrophaceae bacterium
ATGGCAAAAAAACCTTTCCAATCCTTCCATGCTGCTAAAAACCCTAAAAGATATCTCCCATTTTATCAGAGAAATTCGAGATACCAGTTATGACCTAGTTATAGACTTACAGGGTCTGTTTAAGAGTGGCATTCTGGTATACCTTGCCCGGGGAGAGAGAAAGGTAGGATATGACAAAACAAGGGAACTAAGCTATCTATTTCTAAACGAACGAATAAAGCCTTTCGATCCCGATGAACATGCTGTCCTGAGATATATCAACCTGGCCAAATACCTTGGGGCAAATGGTACCCATTTAGATTTTCAAATCCCCGTGGGAAAAAGAGATATGGAGTATATAGACAGAATTATCAATGCCTCAAAAAGGCCCATAATTGCCATAAATCCCATGGCTAGATGGAAAACCAAGCAGTGGAACCACACGAGATTTGCAGAACTTGCTGATAAAATCCATCACCAATTAGATGCCATGGTGATATTTACCGGAAGTAAGGATCATATTATAGATACTGCAAGAATCTTATCTTATATGGAAAGTGAAGCCATTAATTTGGTAGGTAAAACTACCTTAAAACAATTGGCATATCTTTTTAGGCGCTCGAAACTAGTAGTATCCACTGACAGTGGGCCTATGCATATTGCGGCTGCGGTGGGTGCTAAGGTAATTGCCCTTTTTGGTCCTACCAGTCCTTCAAGGACAGGGCCGTTTGGAGAGGGTCACGTGATTATAAGGAAGGAGCTTCCCTGTAGTCCGTGCCTTAAAAGAAGTTGCTCCACTTTAGAATGCATGGATTTAATCTCGGTGGAAGATGTTTTTAGTAACATCCAAACAGCCTTCTCTCCTTAATTTTCCTCTAAAAAATTTGATTCATTTCTTGTCTTACCTATTTCTCATCCGGAAGATTCTTCATGGAACCCTTCTTACTCAAACTTAGGTTTGACAGTTACTAGGGACAAAAAAGTAAGATAAGTTCCTGACAATGTTAAGGATAAACTTGATTCCCAGGTATAACCTATTGTCACTATGAGTTA
>DTXE01000253.1 GCA_012962595.1 Syntrophaceae bacterium
AGAGGATCAAGTGATAGAGACAGGGCCGGTATCAGGTGCAATAGACCTGGATACATATGCCTCACCTTATCTAATGGATTTGATTGATCTAGAATATAAGCAGAGGGTGATAATACTTACTTCTCGAGGCTGTTCCTTTGACTGTGCCTTTTGCTATACACCTAGAGCAAGCAATAGAACGGTGCGATTTCATTCAGTTGAAAGGGTGATAGGGGAAATAAAGCATCTAAGGTTAAAAGGGATAAGAGATTTTTGGTTTGCAGATCCCAATTTCTCATATTCACGTGATAGATTAGTAATGCTTTTGAATAAAATGATTGAAGATGTGCCAGGCATTTCCTTTTGGTGTCAGACACGTTACGACTTAGTGAACCCAGAACTACTTGCCTTAATGAAGAAGGCTGGGGCGGATACCGTAGCTTACGGCTTGGAATCGGCTAACCCAAAGATTCTGGAAAGAATTAAAAAAAGAATGGATTTGGAAAGGCTATCACAGGTAATCCGCTGGACTCAGGAGGCTGGAATGAAAGTGGAGCTCTTTACCATGTTTGGTTTACCTGGAGAGAGCCTTCAAGATGCATTATCCACTCTGGACTTCGTTAAGAATCATGGGGTTTATATAGAAAATAACTCCATCTCCCAACAGGTACACCTTTTCTTTGGAACCCCCATGACTGAAGATTCTGGTGCCTATGGAATCCATCCTCTTCCTCGGATTAGGCCAGCCTACCTAAGTGTGTGCAGGGATTTTGAAACCGATACCATGTCCAAAGAACAAATTTGGCAGGTAGGTGTGATTTGGAGGTTAAACCACCGAGATTTTATGGAAGATATTATGGCCGGAAGGAATCTATTCAATCGGGCAAGCTTCATTATAAAAAATCGGAAATTTTTAACTGAAGAACCTCTTGCCAACTACCTTCTTATTCGAATTTATCTGGCCCTTGAAGAGTATGAAGCTGCCTTCGGTTGCCTAGATGTGTTAAAAAAAGATTTTCCAGAACACATACTCACCAAGGAGATTCTTAAAGGACCTTTTAGAATCTTTAAAAAAAAGCGTGGTCCGGCTGCGGTTGGAGATAAGGTCATTTACGATTGCCAAGGGTTTGTTGATGGTAGGATAGTACCTGCCACCTGCGGTCGGTACCAGGTGGCAATTCTGGGGAATAGCAACCTTCTGCCCGATTTTGAGTGTGGCCTTAAAGGACTTCGGCCGAGACATGCGGCCGAATTTCCCGTTTCTTTCCCCCAACATCATGGCTTACAAGAACTTGCTGGGAAGACAGTTCAATTCCGGGTACTGTTACACCAGGTGATGACACCTGTTATAATGGAGCGATTTGAGGATTTAGAACAGGCATCGAAGGATGTATATCATTTTAATGATACCACAGGGCTTCGTCAACACAATGAAAACTTATACTACATGGTACTTCGGGATACCACACTCCGTGGGCTCTCCGAAGACCTAGCCGACTTTTTAAACCTCATAAACTTTTACTTAAAACTAGGCTTTACTGACAGGGCTTTGGATCTAGCTAATAATATTCTCAAAAATCCTGCAATATTAAGCCATGTGGCCCATATATTTTATATCAATGGCTTGTCTCAGAAGGCTTTGGAAATTCTCTCCCCAGTGAATAGCGATAGCCATGAGATCCGAATAGTTCGAGCGAAATCATTATTTGACCTGAAAAAATGGGATGAGGCTGAAGGGATTCTAAATAGGCTTTATAACAATAGTCAATCCGATGTTTCCCTCTCAAGCCTTAGGGTACAGCTTGCCGTAGAGCTAAATCTTTCAATCGAAGAATATCTAAAGAGGTTTGACGCCTTCCTTGACGCACAAATAGAATCTATGTTAAATGTACAAAATCAAGTAAATGAGGGAATATTATGAAAGAACCCATGGATATCAATAGATTTATCTTTGAACAGAAGAAAGTAATTGCTCAAAATCCGGAATGTGCCAGTGCACACTACAACTTGGGAGTAGCCCTTATGAACCAGGGTAAATGGGATGAGGCTATAGAGGAGTTTGAAGAGGCCATTTCAAATAGCGGCCGCATGTTTGAAGGTTATGTCAATCTGGGTTATATATACTTCAAAAAAGGAGATTTGGAAAAGGTTGTTTTGGTCAACAAAAGGGCTGTGGAGATAGAACCCAGGTATGCCAGAGGTTATGCAAATTTGGGGTTTGCCTACCTAGAGTTAA
>DTXE01000254.1 GCA_012962595.1 Syntrophaceae bacterium
AACAACCTACGATCCTGCTCTTGTCAATAACTTAACCTTGCAACGCCTTTGGATTGAGCAGCTTTTCCATAGGCTTAAAGAAATGAGGGCCCTGGATCGGTTATCTATCCCTGGGCTAGAGAAAGGACGTGAGGATTTAATTATATCAGGTATCTTAATTGTCTTAAAGGTCATGGGTGTCTTTGATTTTGATACGCTTACAGTTTCAGATTCAGGCCTACTTGAAGGGATCCTTTACGAATTACTAGATTTAGAATTAAGCAAATCGATGTCCTCTTAATACCAAATCCTTAATGCTGAATTCTAGATTTAATTGGGAGAGAAAGATGTATAGAGAAATTCCAGAAGGGCTAACCTTTGACGACTTACTATTGGTTCCTGGTGCAACCGAGGTTACTCCTCAAGATGTAGATGTAACCACGGTACTTACCAGAAATATTCTTCTAAATATTCCCATTATAAGCTCTGCCATGGATACAGTTACAGAATCCCGAATGGCTATAAGTATGGCCCGTGAAGGAGGTATAGGGATTATCCATAGGAACATGGGGATAGATGCTCAGGCCATGGAGGTAGAGAAGGTAAAGAAATCTGAAAGTGGAATGATTGTAGATCCGGTTACCGTTTACCCTGAGCAGCGGATTCATGAAGTTTTGGAGATTATGAGTAGGTATCGAATCTCTGGAGTCCCTGTGGTAGTTGGAAATAATAGGAAGCTAGTGGGTATAGTAACTAACAGAGATCTTAGGTTTGAGACCAATTTTGACCAGAAAGTTGGGGATATTATGACCAAGGAGAACCTGGTTACTGCTCCAGTAGGGATAACTCTTGAGGAGTCCAAAGCATTACTTCACAAACATCGCATTGAAAAGTTACTGGTAGTAGATGATGAAGGTAATCTTAAAGGTCTTATTACCATTAAAGATATTGAGAAGATAAAAAAATATCCTAATGCCTGTAAGGATAGTTTAGGCCGGCTAAGGGTAGGAGCAGCCGTGGGGGTGGGACCAGACCGAGAGTCAAGAATTGATGCCCTCCTTAAAGCCGGGGCGGATGTAATCGTTATCGATGTGGCCCATGGCCATTCCAAAAAGGTTATAGATGCAGTCAAAAGCATTAAGAAGAATTTCCCTAACATAGAGCTAATAGCAGGGAATGTGGGAACCGCTGAGGGTGCCGAAAGCCTCATTAAGGCAGGTGCAGATGCCATAAAGGTAGGCCTTGGGCCTGGTTCCATTTGTACCACTAGGGTCATTGCAGGTGTGGGTGTACCACAGATGTCTGCAATCATGGACTGTGTTCCTATTGCCAAAAAATATGAAATTCCTGTGATAGCTGATGGAGGGATAAAATTCTCGGGCGACATCACCAAGGCCCTAGCTGCGGGTGCTCAATCGGTCATGATTGGAAGTCTATTTGCAGGAACTGACGAAAGCCCTGGAGAGACCATTCTCTATCAAGGTAGAAGCTATAAGGTATACCGAGGAATGGGTTCCATAGAGGCCATGAAAGTAGGAGGTAAGGAAAGATACTTCCAAGAGGGGATAGAGGATGTTATGAAATTTGTCCCTGAGGGTATAGTAGGTCGTGTACCTTATAAAGGCCCCCTTTCATCCAGTATATATCAGCTCTTGGGAGGGCTTAAGGCTGGAATGGGTTATGTAGGCTCAAGAAACTTAAAGGAACTTGTGGAAAAGGCGAAGTTTGTGAGGATTACATCCGCAGGTTTAAAAGAGTCTCATGTTCATGATGTCATCATAACAGAAGAGGCACCTAATTACCGGCTGGACCAATAGGCTTATTTTAATATTAGGTAGTCAACGAGAGCTCTGAAAAAATCCTTTTCGCTCTGTAAACTGTACTATGCGTGATACATGATAGAGGAGGATACATGTTCCAGGATTTTGTCCACCTTCATGTCCATACACAATATAGCCTACTAGATGGTGCAATAAGATTTAGAGACCTTTTTCAAAAGGCCGTGACATGCGGTATATCCGCCATGGCCATTACCGATCATGGAAATATGTTTGGTGCTGTGGAATTCTATGAAACAGCAAAAAAATATGGTGTAAAGCCCATCCTAGGATGCGAGGTTTATGTGGCCCCCCATAGTCGCTTTCATAAAGAGGGTACTCAAGTGGCGGATGCACCCCACCATCTCATCCTCTTGGCCATGGATGGTCAGGGGTATAAAAATCTCATAAAGTTGGTGACCTTGAGCTATATGGAGGGATTTTATTACAAACCCAGGATAGATAAGGAGCTTCTTAGAGAATTTAATCAGGGGCTAATTGCCTTAAGTGCCTGTCTGCATGGGGAGATACCTTATTTAATTACCAAAGGGGACATGGATTCGGCTATTAAGACTGCCAAGGAATATAGTGAAATATTCACCGATAGATTCTATCTGGAACTTCAGGCCAATGGACTCCCTGATCAAGACAAGGTAAATAAGGGCCTTTTAGAGATCAGCCACATCCTTTCCTTACCACTAGTAGCCACAAACGACTGCCATTATTTGAAGCCTGAAGATGCCAAGGCTCATGATGTCCTTCTGTGTATCCAGACAGGAAAATCTATAAACGACCAAGATAGAATGAGGTTTTCTTCAGATCAATTATACCTAAAATCTCCGGAGGAAATGTATTCATCCTTTAGAGACCTACCGTATGCCTTGGAGAATACCGTAAAAATTGCAGAGGCTTGCAATTTGGAACTTGATCTGGGCAACCACCACTTCCCTAAATACTCTCTTCCAGAAGGAGAAGACCTAGATGAACATTTACATAAGGTTGCCTTAAGAGGTCTGGAACACAGGTTTATGCAGATAAAAGAGAAAAATGAAGGATTCTCAAAGAATGCAGAGGAAGTGTACCAAAAGAGACTAAAGACCGAGTTGGATGTAATTAGAAAAATGGGGTTCTCCAGTTATTTTCTCATTGTTTCCGATTTCATCAACTATGCAAAATTAAAGGGTATTCCTGTAGGACCAGGGAGGGGATCTGCCGCAGGAAGCCTTGTAGCTTATGCCCTAGGGATAACCGATATAGATCCCATCACCCATGAGCTCATCTTTGAGAGATTTTTGAGTCTGGAACGGATGGGCCTGCCTGACATTGATGTCGATTTCTGCATGGATAGAAGAGATGAGGTAATTAAATACGTATCTAAAAAATATGGAAACCACCAGAATGTGGCCCAGATCATTACCTTTGGGAAAATGCAGGCGCGCGCGGTTATCAGAGATGTGGGCAGGGCCTTTGATATGCCTTATAGTGAGGTAGATAAGATTGCCAAACTGGTTCCCAATATCCCCAATGTCACCTTGGATGAGGCTCTGGCAAAGGAATATAGGCTTAAGGAATTGAGCGAAACCAATCCAAAAGTAAAAGAGCTTTTATCTATCGCAAGAGCTCTGGAGGGCCTCCCCAGACATGCCTCTATCCATGCGGCAGGTGTGGTCATATCCGATAAACCCATTGTAGAATACATCCCTCTTTATAAGGGACAGAAGGGTGAAATTATCACCCAGTATGATATGAAATCGGTAGAGAGGGTTGGCCTTATAAAATTTGATTTCCTGGGCTTAAAAACTCTTACGGTAATAGATCATGCCATAAAGCTTATTAATAAAAAAAGAGATCCTACTTTCTCTCTGGAATCTTTGGATATGACAGATGAAAAAACATATGCGCTTCTTAGTTCTGGAGACACAACCGGCGTATTCCAACTTGAAAGTTCTGGTATGAGAGATTTGGTGGTTAGGATGCGGCCGGAGACCTTTAGTGATCTCATAGCCTTGATCGCCCTTTATCGTCCTGGCCCTCTAGAAAGTGGCATGCTAGATGATTTTATAAAAAGGAAACATGGAGAAATCCCTATTCACTATGAATTACCTCAACTTGAAGATATCTTGAAGGATACATATGGGGTAATCGTATATCAAGAACAGGTAATGAAAATAGCAAGTGTACTTGCTGATTATACTCTGGGAGAAGCAGATATCTTAAGACATGCTATGGGAAAGAAAAACGCTCAAGTTATGCGAGAAGAGAGGAATAGGTTTCTTGATGGGGCCAAGAAGAAGGGTATACCCTTGAAAAAGGCAGAGAGAGTCTTTGACCTTATGGAAAAGTTTGGTGGGTATGGTTTCAATAAGTCTCATAGCACCGCCTATGCCCTTATTGCCTATCAAACCGCCTATCTCAAGGCCCATTATCCTTTGGAGTTTATGGCTGCACTCCTCACATCGGAGATGGGTTCTACAGACGACATAGTAAAGTATATTGGAGAATGCCGGGAAAAGGGCATTGAAATACTTCCCCCAGATGTCAATGAGAGCGAGAGGGATTTTACAGTGGTGGGTAATAAGATACGTTTTGGCCTAGCAGCCGTGAAAAATGTAGGAACTGCCGCTATTGAATCCATCATTTCTACCCGGGAAAAAAAGGGCCCCTTTTCCTCTCTATTCGATTTTTGCCAAAAGGTTGATTTGAGGAAGGTAAATAAAAAGGTTATTGAAAGTCTTATCAAGAGTGGGGCGTTTGATTTTACAGGTGCAAAAAGATCTCAGCTTATGTTTATTCTGGCGGAGGCTTTGGAGAAAGGCCAATTCCTCCAAAGGCAAGGAGCTTCCGACCAGATCAACATGTTTGGCGTCTTTGCCCAAAATGATGGTATGCACACCATTGATTTACCACAGATGGATGAGTGGCAGGAAATGGAGTTGCTCGCCTTTGAGAAGGAAGCCTTGGGGTTTTATATAAGTGGCCACCCCTTAGCAAAATACAAGCAGGAGCTTGAGTCACTTACCAATACAAACGCAACCCAAGTTACTGAATTAGAAGATGGGGCCTCGGTGGTCTTGGGAGGTGTGACAAGTAGTGTTAAAGAGATTAATAGCAGAAGGGGCGATCGAATGGCCTTCGTAACCCTGGAAGACCTAAGCGGATTTATCGAGATTATTGTATTTTCCGATATATTTAAAAAGACCTCTACCTTGGTTAAAAGTGACATGCCCATTTTGGTTCGGGGTCACCTGACAAGGGATGAGAAATCAACAAAGGTTGTAGCCGAAGAAATCACTCCCTTATCTGTTGCCAAGGAACGGATGATATCATCCGTTCATATAAAGTTAAATGCAGAAAACCTAACCAGGCAACACCTTGTAAGTTTAAGAAATCTGCTAGAACAGTATAAAGGGCACTCAAAGGCATATATTCATGTAATTACTCAAAATGGAGAAGAGACCGTCATTGGTTTGCCAGATAGTCTCAGATTAAGCCCTTCTCAGGAGATGATTAAAGAAGTTAATGATTTTTTTGGATATACCGTGGTGGAAACCAGGGTTTAGGTCTATGGGAACTAGACATCGAGACCCTTCCCTCCCTTCCTGCTCACTCCGGCGGGCACCCCGCTCCACACATATAATCTTCACCCAGGATAAAATGGGCTCTACTCAAACTTCAGGAAATTCCCATTGTATTTTTTATTGATAATAATATAAGCTATATGGTAGTGAAAATTAATTCATTTCAAATAGTCTCAAAAAATCAATAAGTTAAAGAAAGATTCGTGAAGACCTACAAGAAGCGGTTTTATCGTGACTGGATATCAAAGCATGGTGGATGCTTGTGCAGGATAGTGGTCAAGGAAACCGATCTTCTGGTAAGGGCTGACAAGGACTTAACTAAGGAGGCACAGGCCTCTGTTTACAAATATCGGGCCCAGATTGAGGCCTACATAGAACAATACCCTGAGTTTAAGACCACATTAATTCCTTGGAAAATGAACCATTTTGCTCCTGGGGTAGTCCAAGAGATGATAGAAGCCTCTAGCTTCGCTAAAGTTGGCCCTATGGCGGCAGTGGCAGGAGTTATTGCCCACTTTGTAGGATGCGATCTCCTCAAATACTCTGACCATATCATTGTAGAAAATGGTGGGGATATATTCATAAAGAGCCCGGATACCCTCAAGGTCAACATATTCGCTGGACGGTCTCCACTTAGTAATAGGATAGGAATAAAGATCCAACCACAGGACACACCTCTGGGCATCTGCACTTCGTCAGGAACCGTAGGTCACTCCTTAAGCTTTGGCCGAGCGGATGCCGTAACCGTGATATCGAAATCTACAGCCTTGGCGGATGCAGCTGCAACCTCTATAGGGAATCTTATTCAAGGAAAGGAAGACATCGGCTTGGGACTTAATTATGCACAGAGAATAAAAGGGATATTAGGGGTTATAATCATTGTAGGTGACAGACTGGGAAGCTGGGGTAAGGTGGAATTAACCGAAGCCTGAAGGTAAAAAATGCTTGTCTTTTGCTGTGAGATTGCTATACTGCCTTATAAATCTAGGATTTCAGGAAAGAAATGGGCAAAAAAATTCTGTGGGCACCTTGGCGTATAGAATACATACTCCATAATAATAATAGGAAATGTATATTTTGCCCCAATATTCTCTCAGGTTCTAAGAAAGATTCTCTTATCCTTTACAGGGGCCCTATGTCTATGGTTATGATGAATAGGTATCCCTATAACAATGGGCACTTGTTGGTATCACCCCTCAAGCATATACCTGATCTGGAAGGCTTAACACCTCAAGAGATGAAAGATCTATTTCTTATGGTGAGGGAAAGTGTGAGGATACTTAAAAAGGTCATGGATCCAGATGGTTTTAATATTGGAATAAATTTAGGACGTGTGGCTGGTGCGGGTATCGAGGGTCATGTTCACTTCCATATTGTTCCCAGATGGAATGGGGATACCAGTTGCATGACCGTAATATCAGAAATTAGAGTTATTCCTGAACACTTGATGATGACCTATGAAAAATTACTACCCCATTTCTATAACCTGGAGAAAATCCATGAGAAGGTTTAAGCTGGTATGTTTTGCCATTTCGGTTATCCTCTTTGCCATAGTTTGTGCCGTCTTTATCATTCAAAATCCTGAATTTTTCTCACCTGAGACTGAAATCAGATTAAACCTCCATTATATTTGTCTTGGACCCACCCACATAAAATTCTTTATCTTAGTCCTCCTCTCTTTCTTCTTGGGTCTTTTTGTAGCCAGTTTTCTGTCCCTTATTGTAAATTTTAGAGGTAATGCTAATACTATCAAATCCTCATATATTCATGCCAAAAGATATTTTAGCTAGATATGATACTATCTACAATACCCAATATCCGATTCATCGTTTTTTCATTAGCTTTTTCTATAAATTTAATTTTTCTTGAATTG
>DTXE01000255.1 GCA_012962595.1 Syntrophaceae bacterium
AAAAAAGAACCTACCCAAAATAGCAAATAAATTTGTTTTTTAGGAGCTTAAACGAGAAGACGATATGTATAGACCAGATAGTTTGATTATAGATAATAATAAATTAATACTTTTTGAAAAACTGGATCATATACTCCAGGAGCAAAAGTCCTTAGATGTAGCTAGTGCTTACTTTAATATAGCCGGATTCCAATTGATAAAGGAAAGGCTTTCGGGCACCCAAAAATTCAGACTGCTCATAGGAAGCTCACCTAATATCAACGAAAGAAAACCTGATGTTTTTAAACCTGAAGAACAATACAAAAGAAGTTTCCGCCGGGATCTTGAAGAGGAGCTATTTGAAAGGGATAAAAAGGAGGCAGTAGTATCTTTAATCGAACTTTTAAAAAATCCTAATTGGGAAGTCCGACTTTATGATAAAGGTTTCCTCCATGGCAAGGCCTACATTTTTGATAAGCTGGCCATCATTGGCTCAAGTAATTTTACATATTCAGGCTTCATATTGATAAAATTCACCTCACACAATGGTGGAAAGAGAACAGAGACAACTTAACTAAAAGGTTGACTAGCAAGTGGCTCGTTGAAAGCCTTGGGCTAGAAATAGATTGACATAGTGACATATATGTCATATACTTCCTTTTTGGAGGTGGATAGGGGATGAAAAAAACTATGATATATCTGGAAGATGACCAGTTCTTCTTATTAAAAAAGGTAGCAGCCTCTTCCAAAAAGAGGATGTCTGAGATTATCCGAGAGGCCCTGTCAGGTTACCTGAAAAAAAAGAAGGAGAGGCTCGATTATTTCTCCTTAGTAGGTATTGCCGAAGGGCCTGTAAAGGGAAAGACATCTGAGCAGGCAGAGAAGATACTTAGGGAGGCATTGAAGTGATTTTTGTGGACACAGGAGCTCTTTATGCCTTGATTGACAGAAACGATATAAACCATTCAGATGCCAAGAAGTTTTATAAGGGGGTGGTGGGGAAAGAAGCCCTTTCCACTTCACTCCCCATTCTGACAGAGGCATGGTTGCTCATAGAAGCCCGCCTTGGAAAGTATTTTGCCAATAAACTGTGGAAGTCTGCATCTGAAGGAATCTTTGAGATCCTTGAACTTGAAAGGGATGATTTAAGCACAGCCCTTGAAATTGAGAATAAATACCAGAAGACAGGTTTTGGTTTTGTGGATTCCACCTGCTTTGCCCTCTGTGAGAAATACAAAATTCGCAGGGTCTTTACCTATGACAGAAAACACTTCGGGATTTATAAGCCGAGTTTCTCTGAATCCTTAGAACTACTTCCACCCCGATAGGTGATCTGACACCCTTGTAATGGTTTATTCGAACAATTCTAAAATAAGAGGTGCTTTATACCAAAAAGGGAATCTATCCTGCCTACAAAGTCATCAGGGAGAGTTCCTGGAAGTATTGACCATAGAAACCCCGGTCCCGGGTTAGAAGTCGTTCTGCCTGCAATAGTGCGTGGGCTCCAATCAGGAAATCAGTTATGATCCTTTTTCTCTTTCCACCAGCTCTTCTGTACAACCCCCATCTCTCTCCAGCAAGAAAAGCCACCTCTCGGTCAATGGATAGGATAGAGACATTGATCTTTTGCAATGCCTTATCCAGGAGGGATCGAGCCTCAAATTGGGGAACCAGTTCGGCATAAACAACTTCGCAGATCACTAGCGCACCTTGGTCATAGGCCTTCTCCAAAAGGCGAAGAGATGTCTCACCGAATCTGGGATCGGGCAGAAAGACATCCAGAAAAATATTGGTGTCAACGGCGGTGATCATCTTCCCCGGACTTCCTCGATGTACTTGTTAGTCTCAGAGGGACGGTTCAGGATACCGAATACCTCCTTCACCGGGTGGCGTTTGGAGGTACGCTTTAGGAGTCGGATGCCATCCTCTTCAGGAATGAATTCAACCTCCACGTCCTCATGTAATCCATATCTATCTCGAAGATTTTTGGGAATGGTAATCTGCCCCCGTTTAGAAATTTTCATACTTAAATTTTCCGATTTTCTGATTCATATTTTTTGACTAAAATAACATGGGCCTACCTCCTCTGTCAAGGGATTGGGCAATAAGTAAGAAGCAAAAATTTGAGGAAGCTGTCACCTTCCCCAGGTTTTTAAATTTTTACAAATCTGTAAAATAGAGCATTAGGTATTTTACACTTTTGTAAAAATTATAACCTCCTACCTCACTAACCTTCATCTCTAACCTTTTGAAATAACGCACTATTTTTTCTATATATTACATTTGGCACATCTCTTGCCCAAGTTCTTAGTAACTTTTGCGAAGAGAATAGAGGTAATTATGGGGGCTAACTTTCGCATTGATGTGACCAGGCAAAATAGAAGCATACTTTTTAAACTCCATGGCGACCTAAACGGCTCTTCTGCCTGTGAGGTCTTGAGAAGGATGGAAAATTATAAGGGCTCTGCTCTTATCATCTTGGATTTTAGCAGAATAAGGAAATGTCATCCCTTTGGAATAGATATACTAAAAAAGGGTATAAGGAAGGAAGTTATTATAAAAGGCTTTAGGAGTTAAGGATGTCCCAAAAATATCTGAAGGAGGTAGAGGTTATGGGGAATATACGGAGGAAATCAAAATTGTTTTTAGCGGTTTTGATAAACATCTCTCTGATTGTCATGGTATCCAATGTAGCATCTGCCCAGCTACTCAGTAGGATTCACAAAGACCTTTCTGCATCGGTTACACTGGACACCAACACCAATTACATATTTAGAGGGATTACCATTGTGGATGATCCGGTATTTCAGCCGGATGTATGTGTTAGTTACAAATACCTGACTTTGGGTATGTGGCAGAATGTGCTGTTAAGTGAGGCAGTGGGAGAAGGTGGTGTGGGTACAGCACCTGCTTGCAACGAGATAGATTACTATGCGGACCTCACTTATAAATATAAAATATTCAGCGGTTCTGTGGGCTGGATCTACTACGACTTTCCGCATACCAGCCTTCCTGATACCCAGGAAGTTTACTTTGGTCTTGGGGCATCCGTCCCGTCAAATCCCTCGGTAACCATGTATTGGGATGTGGCTGACAATGCAGGTGGTCTTTACACACTCTTTTCGGTAAGTCACGATATTCCTCTGGCTAGTTTGACATTTACGCCTTCCCTTGGCCTAGGGATCTCAAATGCTAGGCATAGCGCCTATTACGCAGGAGTCAGCATGGGGTCGTCCCATATAATGGATATGAATTTTGGCCTCAATGTAAGGGTGCCCTTAGGCGGCATTATGAAAAAGGTTAATGGGACTATGAATCTGCATTTAAACTACTCCATTTTTCCGGACACCTCCATGCGCCATGAAATTGAGAAGCTGAACTCCTTTATTGACAAAGATGCCTTCTATATGGGCCTTGGATGCTCTTTTGACTTTTAATGTTTCACCGAAGAGGAGGGTATAAAATGATGCGGAAGATCTTGATATTAAGCTTTCTGGCCCTGTTGATTGCCGGATATATAATGCCACCTGCTATGGCGGAGGATAAGCCAGAAGTAGGGCTACAGCCAGAAGCACAGGTCGAAATAAAGGCAAAGCCAGGATCAGAAGCGCCGGTCGAGACCAAGCCTGAGCCACATGCACAGGTGCAGACGGAACCAGAGCCAGAAGCCCCTGCTCCTACAGTAGAAAGTAATGCTGAGGCCATCAATACCAAAGGGGTAGCCCTGGATACGGTGTGGACCCTGCTTGCAGCGGTACTGGTTATGTTTATGCAACCGGGCTTTGCCATGCTGGAAGCAGGTTTTACCAGGGCCAAGAATGCCGTTAATGTATTGATGAAAAACCTCATGGATTTCTGCTTCGCAAGCATCTTTTACTGGATTATAGGATTTGGGATCATGTTTGGGGCAGGAAACCTCTTTTTTGGGACATCCGGTTTCTTTCTGCAAGATACAGGAACTACCTTTGATTCCCTATCCTGGTCAACGGTACCTCTGGAGTGTAAGTACTTCTTTCAGTTAGTATTCTGTGCTACGGCTGCTACCATAGTTTCAGGTGCCATGGCCGAGAGGACAAAGTTTATCGCATATATATTTTACAGTATTGTAATCTCAGCCATTATCTATCCGGTAGTAGGCCACTGGATATGGGGTGGTGGCTGGCTGGCTGGAATCGGGATGTGGGATTTTGCCGGGTCTACCGTGGTTCATTCAACAGGAGGCTGGCTTGCCCTTACCGGTGCGGTAATGCTTGGGCCAAGGATTGGCAAATATAGTGCAGATGGCTCGTCAAAGGCCATCCCGGGGCATAGTATACCTCTGGCCACATTAGGGGTGTTTATCCTGTGGTTTGGATGGTTTGGTTTTAACCCAGGAAGTACCATGGGGGCTATCACTGATATAGCCCATATTGCTACTACCACAAACCTTGCGGCAGCGGCAGGGGCAATAGCTGCTATGCTCACAGCCTGGTGGATGTTCAAGAGACCAGATGTCAGTATGGCCCTTAATGGTGTAATTGCAGGACTTGTGGCCATAACCTGCCCCTGTGCCTTTGTCTCCATCGGAAGTGCCATATGGATCGGGATTATCGCCGGTGTTCTGGTGGTTTTGTCTGTAGTCTTTTTTGACAAGGTAATGCACATAGATGATCCGGTAGGGGCCATCTCAGCCCATGCTACCTGTGGTGCCTGGGGCACATTCTCACTTGGGCTATTTGCCCAGGATAAATTCTGTCCTGGGACAACCGGTGACGGCCTTTTATTTGGAGGAGGATGGAACCTACTTGGTGCCCAGTCACTGGGGATCATCTCCGTATTTGCCTGGTGTATGATTACGGGATTCCTTCTGTTCTATGTAATTAAACATCTTGTGGGTCTAAGGGTAACCAAAGAAGAGGAACTTCGTGGCCTTGATATTGATGAACACGGGATGGAGGCCTATTCCGGGTTCCAGATCTTTACCACACAGTAACCAACGGAGGTTTGAAAGGAGGTCTAACGGGATGAAATTAATTGTAGCCGTGATTCAGCCCCATAAACTGCCTGATGTCAAGCAGGCATTATTTGATGCAGGGGTTTACTGCATGACGGTGAGCAATGCCTTGGGGTGCGGTCACCAGATGGGATACACCGAGACCTATAGGGGAGTACCCCAAGAGGTGAATCTCCTTAAGAAGGTGAAACTTGAGATTGCTGTAAATGAAGATTATGTTGAACCCACCATTGAGGCCATCATTAAAGGGGCAAAGACAGGAAGCATCGGTGATGGCAAGATATTTGTCCTGGATCTACCGCAATGCATAAGGATTAGGACTCAAGAAAGGGGAAGTAAAGCCATTGGGTGATGAGAATCAAAATTAAGGAGGTGCAATTATGTTAGGGTTATGGATAGGAATAGCTGTAATATCGGGGTTAATCTTCCTTGCCTTCATTAAGGCAAACCTGAGGATTTGCCACCCCAATGAGATACTGGTGTTCGGATGCCCTTTGACCACTATACCCATCGATGTGGAGCTTTCAGGAGCCCTTTGTAATGGGATCATCCCCATCAACATCCAGGCTATGGCCAATGTACTTATAGATGGGTACCCAAGAAGTACAGAGCAAATGACAGCTTTTGATGAACTAGTATCTAAAGAAGAGAACATCGAACTTACATCAGTGATCGAAGTAAGAGTATCTGAAGCAGTTGCCAGAGAGCGTATTTTGGGTCGTAGAGCTGAAGCAGCGCCCGGTGAAGAGCGTGCAGATGACAATGAAGAAGTCTTTAATGACAGAATGAAGATCTATACAGATCCTTTAGGAGCTATACAGAGATTTTACACAGATAAAGAGCTATTGACTATTATTAACGGTGAAAGAACACTTGAAGAAGTTGTTGCTGAAATGCAAGCATTTGTTTTAAGTAAAATTTAAATATTTTTTAAAAGTAAGCACATTTTAAGA
>DTXE01000256.1 GCA_012962595.1 Syntrophaceae bacterium
TATTAAAGGAGATCGTGAGCTGGCTTTAGACCGTCGTGAGACAGGTCGGTTACTATCTGTTAGGGGTGTATGAAGTCTGAGGGTAAGCTGCTTTTAGTACGAGAGGAACAAAGCAGCGGTGCCTCTGGTCGATCGGTTGTCTGGCAAGGCATTGCCGAGCAGCTATGCACTAAAGGTTAAAGACTGAAAGCATCTAAGTCTGAAACCACACCTAAAAAGAGACTTCGTAAAAGACGCTTGTAAAAGACAAGATTGATAGAGTCGGGGTGTACGCACCAAGGCAACGAGGTGTTTAGCTCGCGACTACTAAAGTCTGTACCAGTTTGCTTTGCTACTAATCCAGGCGATATCTAAGCTGCAAGGTTTATACATTGATTAGAGTATAGCGGCCATGGCGGCAGGGAAACTCCTGATCCCATCCCGAACTCAGAAGATAAGCCTGCCCGCGTTCTATATTGTACTGAAGTGCGCGAGCCTTTGGAAAGTATAGATCGCTGCTATGCTCTATTAATTTTTAATATGCTGGTTCCAAGCCTTCTATTAGTGAAAATGCATCATTTAATTTTTTCTTAGCCCTTTCGCGTTTTTCTTTTTCAGATTGAATGGCCGCTGCTGCAATGCTATATAATTTTTCTAATTCTGGAACAGATTCTAAAGTAAATACTGACAACACCTTAGGTGTACCTCTTTTTATTACAATTCCTTTGAACACTTGACCAATATCTGCAGATAGTTTTTCAACTTCTTTTGTGATATCTTCTACATTTAAATACTCTTTAGAGCCTTGTATAATAATCATAGCACGTGCTGCCTCTTCATGCACATTGGCAGGAAATAGCAATCCACTTGGCTTTAGACAACCTTGTATAGCGGATTTAACAGAAGTATTTTTATCTGCCTTGTAAAAGCCCATTGTTCCAATACTAAGTCCACCAGACATAACTGTTTTAAAGTCTCCCAAATCAGTAACCGCTAGCATCTCACTATCCAAAGACTCTATTAAGAATAAGAGTCTTTCAGCAGTCATATTGTTTATTTTATCATAAGCAGAATAAATATCTCCTCCAAATCTCTTTAAATACTGATTATCTACAAACAAAGTGCCATCGACCTTGGATTCAGCCATTTCTTTTAAACAAAAGGCAGCATTTTGCAAA
>DTXE01000257.1 GCA_012962595.1 Syntrophaceae bacterium
GGTAATAGAGTTGGCAAAGGTCACTAAAGACATATCCTTTTTTAATTTTGTTTTGAACTTTATTATATGGGGATCTATAAGCTTAGGCATGTTTGGGTGTAAGGCCAGGTAGGCTACATGAAGGTTTGCTAATACAATCTGATATAAAAGCCAAGGTAAGTATTTAATAAATCGAATTACCTCTATGTGTTTATTCTTAGACTTAATATCCTTAAATAGGAGATCATGGGATATATAGGCTACCAAGGTACAGGATATGATCCCTAAAGGTATATGGAAAAAATCAAAGTACCCTGACATCAATATCCAAAAGATAAACAGAATAACGAAGGTAACTGTAAAGGCCATATCATTCCTTGGGGTTTATCACATCATCCGGGTGAGATATCTTACCGATTTTCAAGGCAGGAAACTATTACTTTAATCCGGTCTTGTCAAGATATTTTTAAAAAAAAAAATTAAATTAATTGTTCCAAATGTGAAACACCCAAGGTTTTTCCCTTACTTAAAAACACCACTCATCCGTTCAAGGCCAGTTTCTGACCACTCACCCTATCATCGCTCACGGTGAGCGCAATTTTTTGATAATCCTGAACGGAAATGGGTTAATATTAATTATTAGTCAGGAATTCAAGTAGACCGATCCCGGGGAAGTAATTTTCTATTCAATTTGGATGGTAAATGCTATATATACTTAGTCCGTAAATTCTGTGAGGGATGCTCATAGCTCTAAGGTGGGTGTTGATCCTGGGATCTACTTATTTTTGGAGGAGGTACTTCTCTTGTGAAAACCAGTAAGCCTCAGCGAATCAAAACCATTTGTCCTTACTGTGGCTGTGGATGTAACATCATCTTGCACGTCCAAGATAATCGTGTATCGAGAGTGACAGTCAACCCAAATAAACCACCCAATTTTGGCCGTTTCTGCGTGAAAGGGGCCTCCTCTCATGTATTTATTTCCCATCCTGATAGATTAAGGACTCCGCTGATTAGAAAGGGCCGCAAGTTTGTCCAAGTCTCATGGGATGAGGCCTTGTCCCTGGTGGCTCAAAGGTTTTTGGAAATAAAAGACAAGTATGGTCCGGATAGTATAGGTAGTCTTGGCTCTGCCAAATGTACCAATGAGGAAAATTATCTAATACAGAAATTTATGCGTGCAGTAATAGGAACCAATAATGTTGATCATTGTGCCCGTCTGTGCCATTCATCAACGGTGGCGGGTCTGATAGCTGCCTTGGGTAGCGGGGCCATGACCAACTCTATAGCTGAAATAGAAAAGGCCGATGTAATCCTGGTGACCGGAAGTAATACCCCCGAAAATCATCCTATCATTGCCATGAAGATATGGGATGTCATAACCAACAAGGGAAAGAAGCTTATGGTAGTAGATCCCCGGATGATGGGTTTGGCGAGCTATGCTGATATCTGGTTAAATCCCAGGCCGGGAACCGATGTGGCCTGGCTGAATGGTATGATGCATATCATTATTGCTGAAGATCTATGGGATAAGACCTATGTATTACAAAGAACTGAGAACTTCGGAGCCTTAAAAGAGGTGGTCAAAAGGTATACACCAGAGCTTGTAGAAAAGATCACAGGGATCCCTGCTAATGATCTGATAAAGGCTGCTAGACTATATGCCCAAGCGGAAAGGGCTTGTATTATCTATGCCATGGGAATCACTCAGCATGTATCAGGAACGGATAATGTGAAGGCTATAGCCAATCTTGCCATGCTTTGTGGAAATGTGGGAATTGAGGGAGGAGGGGTAAATCCACTTAGAGGTCAGAATAATGTGCAGGGCGCTTGTGATATGGGTGTTCTTCCTAATGTGCTCCCAGGATATCAGAGTTTATCCCATGTCAGCGTAATTCACAAATTTGAAGAGGCCTGGAAGGTGAAACTTCCTAGAAATCCTGGCCTAACAGCCACAGAAATGCTGGAGGCTGCAAGGCAAGGCAAAATAAAGGCATTATATATTATAGGTGACAATCCGTTGGTCAGTGGTCCTGACCTTAAACAGGTAGAGGATTCTTTGAAGGGGCTGGATTTTCTGGTGGTTCAAGATATCTTCCTGACAGAAACCGCAAAATTGGCCACCGCAGTTCTACCTGCAGTAAGTTTTGCTGAAAAAGATGGAACCTTTACCAACACCGAGAGGCGCATCCAGATGATAACAGAGGCCGTACCTCCCCAAGGAGACGCTAAGCCAGATTGGAAAATTATCTGTGAACTAGCCCAAAGGATGGGTTATAATATGAATTATAAGTCTCCTAAAAATATTATGGAAGAGATTGCCAATCTTACTCCCATCTATGGGGGGATCCATTACAGTCGACTAGAGAAAATGGGTCTCCAGTGGCCCTGCCCCGATAAAAACCATCCAGGTACTCCATACCTTCATAAGGACAGATTCACCAGGGGGTTAGGCCTATTTCAACCTGTAGAATTTATGCCATCTGCGGAATTACCCGATAAAGACTACCCATTTATTTTATCCACCGGAAGGGTATTATATCACTACAACACAGGAACTATGAGTAGAAGGACTCAGATACTTAAGGAAAAATACCCCGAAGCCCTTATGGAAATAAATCCTAAGGATGCTATGGAATTAGGCATAGAGGATAAATCACTGGTTGAGGTATGCTCCCGTCGGGGGAGGGTTACAGTCAGGGTACGGATAACCGACATATCTCCTCCTGGGGTGGTGTTTATCCCCTTTCATTTTAGAGAGGCTGCTGCTAATCTCCTAACTATTGCCGCCCTTGATCCCATATCCAAGATCCCGGAATATAAGGTATGTGCAGTCAGTATCAAACAGGTGGAGTCCGCTTCGCAGACATAAAAAGTGAGTTACAAGTCCTCTTAATTCGAGAGTTCCTCATCGTCTTTCTAGGAAATGAACTGACTATTGGCCTCATCCTATCTATAGGCAACGTCACTGGTCATTAGTCATCAGTCATTGGTTAAGTATGAAAGCTAAGGGCCAAGAGCAGAGGAGCAAAGAGTAAAAAACTCCAAGCTATTTACCAGTGACAAATGACTATTGACTAATGACACTCACTATAATTGGATAATCCTAGAGGCACTGGGGGCAGGAGCAGGTGAAGGATTAGGTATAATTCCCATATTCCTTTCATCACTATTTTTGCTTTTGCCACTGAGTTTCTGCGATGGTGCACAATTTCCTTTGGGATGCCCAATGTTATCCGATCTTTCACAGAGAAAATGGGAATCACCAGGTAAGGTCTATATCTTGGAGGCCATGGGGTTTATTGTGGCCGGTCCAATATTTACCTATCTATTTATAGCCCATCTAAATTCTTTAGAGATTGCCTTTATAATCGGCCTGCTCAATCTTTCATCAGGGCTGTTGTTAATCAAGATGGAAAGGCCACAGCTTTTAAGAAAATTCTATGTCCCGGTTTTGATCCTGCTTTTATCTCTAAATCTGGGGGCCTTAGCCTTAATTTCTCTGAGAGACTCCAGAGATTATCTGTCTCAAGGCAGTTTAAACATCAGGATGTCCTAGATTATAGGAACTCCATTTATGGAAACCTTACCGTAGTGGGGATGGAGGACCAATTAACCCTTTTTAGCGACGGAATCCCTATTATCACCACCCTATATCCCAATATCACCTATCTAGAAGAATTCATCCATTTTGGTATGCTCAGCCATCCAAAACCAGAAAAGGTGCTCATTGTGGGTGGGGGCGCCGGTGGGGCCATCCAGGAGATATTAAAACACCCTATCACACAACTCGATTATACGGAAGCATTCATTTTCTGTTTGGCTGTTCCCTTTTTTTAATAAACTTTGGCAGGATCTATAGCACCTGGTTTGTTCCTATCTTCTTTTTGCTTTCCGAAGTCTCAGGATTGATAGTTGGCCTGGAATTTCCTCTAGCCAATAAGATATTATATGGGGTAAAAGGAACCGCACAAACTGCAGGCATACTTTACAGTATGGATCTCATGGGAGCCTGGATGGGTGCCCTCGTGGTCTCTATAGCCCTTCTACCTGTGTTAGGGTTATTTAAGACCTGCCTCTTTCTAGCCTGTCTCAAAGTTTTAAGCCTGATCCTTATCTTAACTTCTAAATGGACTTAAGGTTCTGGATAAAATTGAGGCGGACATGGAAATGCAATCCATCAGCTGAAAAGCGTTTTCTTCCTAATCTTCCGGTGAACGGTTGCAAAAATGTGGTGTTACACACAGTGCGGCCGCATCAAGGGAATTAAAAACCTTACCCATACAACTCACGTGGTCGTCGAATAAACTACTTGCGCGGAGGCACATCTGCGCCACAGAATTTACAACGCACACTTTCCAGCCTTTTGCTCACAGGTACAACTTGGTCTCTCTTACATTTAGGACATGTCCGCTTAAGGTGAAAAATCGTGCTGATGACTGCCTGAATTATTGAATACATTAACTTACCTCCCTTCTTACGGATTACGGAATAGACCCGCGACCCCTGCAATCTTGTTTGGTGGGCCCAGAATAACAAGCACATCATTAGCACAAAGTTGCATGTCTCCGCCTGGATTGGACAATATTTGTGAGTCCCGACGTATTGCCAATACAGTAACTCCATATCTTTTTCTCAACTCAATCTGAGCCAACAATTTTCCAACTAAGGGCGATCTTTCATCAACCCGCAACGTACTGATTTCGACATCGGGAAGATGAAGTTTTAAATCGGAAAAAGATACCGACTCCTTGGAAAGGCTTCGAAACATCTCATAACCATCTGATCGCACTTCAGCAATGAACCTCTCGATCTCATCTCTGGGCACAAGGTATTTTCCTAAAACTCTGGCGAAGATTTCTACAGATGTCTCAAACTCCTCTGGAATCACTTCGTCCGCCCCCAACTCATACAAAGGCTTCAATTCCTGAAGATAGCGCGTTCGTACTATTATATAAACCTTGGGATTAAGTCTCCGGGTAATTTCGGTAATTCTACGGATTGCTGTGGGATCATTAATTGCTATCACAACAATTCTCGCATCTTTGATGTTTGCATACTGAAGTACTGCCCACTGGGTTGCATCGCCATAATAAATCGGTTCACCCTTTGCTTTTTCGTCCCTTACCACTTCAGGATTCATTTCAATGATCACATAGGGGATACCTCCTGCCCTGGCAGCTCCTGCCAGATTTCTACCGTTAACTCCAAATCCAACGATGATAAGGTGGTCTTGTTTAACCGCACCCTTTATCCCTTGCACAGGATACAAGCCCATTTTCAACCTTCTTGGCATAGGCAGCCGCAAGACAAAATCTGCGGTGCGAGGCGCAAGGGCCATAATGAATGGTGTCGCTGCCATGGTCAGCACAGAGACAGATAGAAACATCTGATAAATATTCCCAGTAAGTAAGCCATGTTCAACACCGGTCTTAGACAAAATGAAAGAAAATTCACCAACCTGACTGAGTGCAAACCCCACTAATATCGTAGTGCGGAGAGGAAACCCCAACAGAATTGTTGCAAAGCCAGCTATTATGGTTTTTAAGGCCAAAACGCCTAAAGCAATCAGCGCAATGAGTCCCGGCTGCTGAAAAAGAAAACCGACATCCAGGAGCATGCCAATGGAGACAAAAAAGAAGCTTGTAAAGACATCACGAAAGGGTAAAATATTACCGAGTGCCCGATGACTGTATTCAGATTCAGAGATGATCAATCCTGCCAAAAACGCACCCAGGGCAAGGGAAAGTCCAGCACTGGAAGTTAGCCAGGCAACTGCAAGACATATTACAACAACGCTCAACAAGAAAAGTTCACGGCTTCGCGTCCGGGCGATTTGATACAATACCTGTGGCACAATCCATTTAGCACTAACGATCACCAACAGGATGATACCGATTCCTTTGACCACAAGAAAGAGGAGGGATTCGCCTAAGTTCCCTGTCGCTCCGGCCAATATAGGCGTAACCAATATCATTGGAACAATAATGACATCCTGAAAGATCAAGATACCAAGAGATGTACGTCCGTGGGGGCTATCAACTTCAGCCTTTTCTTGAAGTAGTTTGAGCACAATGGCAGTACTGCTAAGAGATATAAGAAATCCTATAAAGACCGATTCACCAAAGGGCTGACCGATTTGCCTGGCTATGACAAAAGTAGCCAAAAGGGTTAGCAACACCTGATTTGAGCCCCCCATCAGGACTGTTTTCTTGATTTGCAACAGGTTTTTAAGTGAAAACTCGATTACAATAGTAAAAAGTAACAACACAACCCCGACTTCAGCTAAAATTTCAACTTCATGAACCGCTTTTACCACCCCCAATCCGTGAGGTCCTGCCAATATCCCAGTAAGGAGGAATCCAACAATTACTGGCACTCGAATTCCATGGCATATATAGATAACAACAATCGATAGTCCAAATATAATAACGATGTCCTTCAGTAACGGTATTTCCATATCCTAATATGCTCCATATGCTCCTGATTTCATATTGAACCTGCCCTCCCCCATCTAAGGCCACATGCTCTGTTTTTGCACGGGTTTACCAATCTTTTGGTTGATAATTCAAGGGAGAGTAGAAAAGGCCCTTTTCCAGCTCTTTGCGGGATGGAAGAGAAATGCCTTTTGTAGGTTTTAGGCTAGGGCTCGATAAGTTCATATAAGCCGCTGTATAGGCAAGGGGAAGCAACTGGATTATATCTCGTCCCGAAGATGGGTCAGGAATGTTCATCTTTCATACGAGGCTACGGTAACGATCCCTTCTTTTTGTGCCAATTGGGTGGCATAGGGATGAATCCAATAGCCAAACATTACCTTTACCACTTCTCCCTTTAAGGCTGGCAGTCTCTTGATTACTGCCTTTTTAAATCGTTCTACTTCTCTGCGATAAATGCGGCTTTTAACTTCACCTAAGATGGTTATGGGTTGGCCATCCTTTTTTGCTTTGGCGTAAAGGTTGATTTCCATGATCTTGCCATCTACTTCAAAAAACTTACGTTTGAAATCTTTCACCTCAATCCCAAAGTGTCGCTGAAGATAGCTAGGTAACACCACGTAGGCAATATCCTCTAGCCCAAATCCTATGGTTTTACTCAATTGGCCTACTTCCCGTGCTAGGTATCTAAGTTCTCCTTCCGTTCGAATTTGAGCCTGCGCCAGCTCCTTTTGAGCTTGAGCCAATTCTCCTATCTTCTCTTCTGTTCGCCTCTGAGCCTGGGCCAGATCAGCTACTACCTGCCGCAAGCCGGCAAACTCTTCACGGGTGACCCTTATATCCTTTACCTTGTCTTCGACAACCTTTACAATTGTCCTATAAAGCTCTTTGGTTATTGCCATCTCCTCTCCCAAGTAATCAGAGTTATTGTTAAATAACTATAGCAAAGGGCAAGCCAAATATCAACTTTCTTGATTATGGATTAAAGGATAAGGGAAATCTTTCCTTGGGAGACCAGATAGGACTTAAGACCAGATTCCAGGGATGGGGTTTCCACAGAATTTACACTTTCCATCCTTTATGTTATTTTCCAATACTCTAAAGTGTTTTCTTTGGATGATGACCTTCGAGCATCGGGGACAAAAGGTAGAATTATACTTATGCCCAGGGACATTTCCGATGGTCACAAATTCAAGCCCCTGCTCCTTGGCCACTTTATATGCTGCCTCCAGCGTCTTGATAGGTGTGGGAGGAAGGTTGGTAAGTCTATAGGAAGGGAAAAATCGGGAGAAATGTAGTGGTACATCCTTTCCCAGATTCTCTTTAATCCAAAAACACATCTTCCTTATATATTCAAGGTTATCATTCAAAGTAGGGATAACTAGATTTACCACTTCTAGCCATTTTCCCTCATCCTTAATTATCTTTAAGGTCCTCAATACCGGCTCAAGTTTTGCACTGGATGCATTTCTGTAAAAATCTTGAGTAAATCCTTTAAGGTCTATGGTTACTGCATCGGTATACTTTAAAAGCCCTCTCAATGGTTCAGGGTTCATGGAGCCATTGGAGTGCCAGAGAATCCTTAAGTCCTTCTGTTTAGCCAATACAGCAATGTCATATACATATTCATAGAAACTGGCCGGTTCATTGTATGTAAAGGAGAGGGTAGGGATTTTTTTGGCCAAGGCCAGTTTAATAGCATCTTTGGGAGTTAAATTGTAGAAGTATTCCATTTCCTCAAAGGACCTTTGGGAAAGATGCCAGTTATGACAAAATTTACAGCGGAAATTACAGCCAGCCGTGCCAAAACATAGGATATCTGTTCCAGGAAGGTTATGGAGTTGTGGCTCCTTCTCAATGGGATCAATATGTACTGCAGAGGGCTTACCATAGACAAGATTGTAAAGTCGGCCACCTCGATTTTCTCTATTCCGGCAAAAGGATCTTGTGCCATGTTTGAGGACACACCCACGAAAGCATATCTTGCACTGGACTAAATTATTCTCAAGTTTTTCATAAAACATGGCCTCATGAGGCCCTTCAGAGCCGGCGATAGCATTGGATATCCGGATAAGGTCAGCGATGAGGCCGGAAAGGCCTAAACTTAGCCCAGACCTATATCCTAATTTTAAGAATTCCCGACGAGAAATAGACACAAATCCCTTCCATATGGGCAGTCTAGTTCATATTATAATCATAATGGGATGCAAAGATCAAGGGCACAAAAAAGTACACTTATTCCCGATAATGTCAATGTTTTTATATCCTGAGTCTACTAGACTTCTACCTTTGATCACTTCAAACGCTCTACCTTTAGCGTTAGCCCTTCGATATGGATGACACAAACCAACGTGCCTTTCTCAAGGACCTCTGAATGGGAACACTCAGCATTCCAGATTTCTCCAGAAATCCAGACCTTTCCACATGGATCAAGGGTATCAACTACTTCACCCGTTCGGTAAATCATACCTTCTTTGCCCCCAAGACAAGCCGGATTCATTTCACTATAAATAGGGCCATGGATTCCCTCCCAACTTAGTATAAAACCGAGGCGGCATAGACTATAGCCTACGCCGACCCCCGCAATTGCATTTAGAATTCTCCAGTCGAGAAAATAGTCAAGGATTATCAGAACCGCTATCACGGGGATAGAATACTTAGGATAGGTAGCGACTATGGCAATGGCGTCGTCAGATACCGTCATGGAATTGCGGAGGATTATATTTTTACCGGCAAGGTGCTTAATACGAGCTTTGTCCCTCTGCCATCTGAACCTAGCTGCAACTATCCCGACCAAAGAGGAAAAACTGACAATCAAAAGGTGGAAATGATTGCTAGAGAGTAGCAAAGATAATCCCACAACGCAAATAACAAGGATGAGAGCGCAACTAAAGTCAAGCCTCTTGCGCTTCAGAAGGTTACTACCCATGATATGACCATCTTGCTAAAGGACCATCTAGACCCAAATGATAATATCTAGAAATTTTTAGATATTTGTTCCCTATTTATCATATTTTTCTTGACAGAGGTATTATTTAGGAATATTTTTCAGGATACGCTTTCTGGAGGCCCGGATATGGAGCGTGAGATCTGGACGGTTAAGCAGGTGGCCTTCTATCTCCGCATTAATCCAAAAACTGTCTATGAGCTGGCTAACTCTGGAGAGCTGCCTGGCTTCAAGGTGGGAGGATCATGGCGATTCAAAAGGACAGATATTTGGCAATGGGTTGAGGAAAGAAAAAGGGTTAGGGCCGAGGACATGAGAAAGCGTGAAAGGCATATTTAGCAAGGTGGTCTCACTGCCTTTTCAGTACCCACCCTCCTATTAAGGAACGAGTGGGCCGGTTCTCTCCAAATAGGGAGAGAACGGTAAGAAAAGCTCCGGTTTTTCAAAACCTTTGTCTGGGACGGGACCAGCAAAGGTTTTTTTTAGAAATTCTCTCCATAAAATACCCGGAGATAGCTGAAAGCTTTGAAGAATTTAGGGAAAAGACGAGGCAAGGCCTTGAGGAGAGATCTAAGGAATTGAAGAAGACAGGACTATCATGCAAATGAATCCATCACCGTTGCCAGAATGCATAAGCTATCAAAAAGAAAATATACATCGGCATTTTGGATGCCTTTACTACGAGAATTGCCTTGGTATTCCTGCAAAAAATGTCCGATATTTACCAAAGGTTAAAGATGATAGGGACAAAAGAGCAGAAAGGCTTTATCAACATAATAAAATCCGAAAGGAGGCACGGTTATGTATTGGGATGAGAGGAGAAGTCCATGGGAAGGAAAACCTCCATCCATAGATGAGATCATTAATCGCATTACAAACGCTTTAAAGGGAAAGCCTTTTGGATTCCCTATCATTTTTGCCATTTTGGTGTTGGTATGGTTGGCTTCGGGGATTTACATAGTATCCCCTGATCAACAGGGTGTGGTAAGACGATTTGGCAAAAAGGTCAGAATAACATCCCCTGGACTGCGTTATCATTTACCCTGGCCTATAGAGAAGGTGGATAAACCTAAGGTAACCCAGATAAGAAGATTGGAGATAGGTTTTAGGACCATTGACCCTGGGCCCCCAGCCCGATACAAACCCATACCGCAAGAATCATTGATGCTTACTGGTGATGAAAACATAGTGGATGCCCAGATTATCGTTCAGTACATAATAAAAGATGCCTCAGATTTCCTGTTTAATGTTAGAAATATTGAAGAGACACTTCGAGATGCCAGTGAAGCAGCTTTGAGACAGATTATTGGGGCAAATGATATTGATTTTGTCTTGACTGTGGGGAGGTTACAGATTCAGGAGGCCGTCAGAGAGCTCTTACAGGAGACAATGGATGGCTATAAATCCGGGCTATTGATCCAGGAGGTGAAATTGGCCACTGTGCGTCCACCTGCAGAGGTAGAAGGTGCATTTAAGGATGTGGTTAGTGCCAAAGAGGATAAGGAGAAGGTTATCTATGAAGCCAGAGGATATGAAGAGGATATTATCCCCAAGGCCAAAGGAAAGGCCGCTGAAATAATAAAAGGGGCCGAGGCATACCGGGCGGAGAGGATAGAACGGGCCAAGGGTGATGCCACTAGGTTTTTAGAGGTCTTAAAGGAGTATAAAAAGGCAAAGGATGTGACCGAAAAGAGATTATATCTAGAAACTATGGAAGAGATCCTACCGGGCATCACAAAGTTTGTGGTAGATTCTAAGGTAGGGGGCGGTCTGCTTCAGATTTTACCCTTGGGAGAGATAATAAGGCCCGCTTCACCAGAGAAAAGGTAGTAGAAGGAGGTAAGGTATGAAGCCTAAGATAATTTTAGCAATAATAATAGTAATAATAATTGGGATTAAGATGGCCATTTTTCCTGTAGATGAAACGGAGCAGGTTATTATTACCCAGATGGGTAAATATATCCGAACCATCAATGAGCCAGGGTTAGCCTTTAAGATCCCATTAATTCAAACAGCCCACTTCTTTGAAAAAAGGGTATTGGAATATGATGCCTCCCCTGCAGAGATTCTTACGGTAGATAAAAAGAACCTGGTGGTAGATAATTATGCACGTTGGAAGATCATAGACCCTTTAAAATTTTATAAAACAGTAAGAACCGAGGCAGGGGCTATAGCAAGATTGGATGATATTGTGTTCTCTGAAGTAAGGGAGGAACTGGCACGACATGAGCTAGTAAAGATAGTGGATATCCACCGAAAGGAGATAATGAAAAAGATAACTGAAAAATGCCGTGTAAAAGCCAAAGAATATGGAATCGATATCCTGGATGTAAGGATCAAAAGGGCAGATCTACCAAAGGAGGTGGAGGAGAGCGTCTATGCCAGGATGAGGGCAGAAAGATACAGGATAGCCCAGAAGTATCGCTCCGAGGGAGAGGAAGAGGCGGCTAAGATCAGAGCGGAGACTGACAAAAAAAGGACCATCATCCTTGCCGATGCCTATAAACAGGCCCAGAAGATTAAAGGAGAAGGGGATGCTGAAGCTATCAAGATTTATGCCAAGGCCTTTGAAAAAGACCCTGAATTTTATGATTTTCTCAGGACTCTGGAAGCTTATAAAAAGACTATAGACAAAGAAACCACTTTTGTTTTAGGGTCTGATTCAGAATTATTTAAATATCTAAATACCTTAAAGAGATAAAGGCCTTACATTATTCTATGTTTAAAAAGATTTTAATTGCTAACCGCGGCGAAATTGCCTTAAGGATTATACGCGCTGCTCAAGAGATTGGCATTACAACGGTAGCCATTTATGAAACCCCGGATCGGGAAGCCCGCTATATTCGGACCGCGGATGAAGCTATTTGGATTGGAGATGGTCCTAGAGTAGATTATCTAAATATAGATAAGATCATCTGGGCAGCCAAGAAAGCGGGTGCGGAGGCCATACATCCTGGCTATGGGTTTCTGGCAGAAAATTCTCAGTTTCCCAGGGCCTGTCGGGAAGCAGGTTTGGTGTTTATCGGCCCTCCTTATGAGGTGACACAGGTTTTAGGTAACAAGGTCATGGCCCGTCAAATACTGAAAGAGGCTAGAATACCGGTTATTCCTGGAACAGAAGACTTACCTTATGGAGAGGCAGGTCACAAAAAGGCTTTAGCCTTTGCTAAAAAATATGGATTTCCCCTTATGCTTAAGGCCACCATGGGTGGTGGCGGTCGAGGCATCCGCCGGGTGGATAATGAAAATGAGCTTTTAAGACAGATACCTATTGCTCGATCCGAAGCCTTAGAGGCCTTTGAAGATGACCGTATTTATGTTGAGAAATGTCTTACTTTCCCTAAGCATGTGGAAGTACAAATATTAGCAGATCAATATGAGAATATCATCCATCTAGGGACACGTGATTGCTCTATTCAACGTCGGAATCAAAAGCTAGTGGAGGTAGCTCCTGATATGCTCCACAACCCAAAACTTACCAAATCCATCTGCCAGGCAGCCTTGAAAGCAGCCCGCAAAGCCCATTATGTTAATGCAGGAACCGTGGAATTTTTGGTAGATAAACAAGGTCATTTCTATTTTTTAGAATTCAATACCAGGCTTCAAGTAGAACATACAGTTACAGAGATGGTTACAGGCCTAGACATCGTTCGAGCCCAAATAAAGATTGCAGCTGGGCTTCCACTTCCTGTGGTCCAAGATGAGGTTTTCTTAAGGGGGTATGCCGTTGAAATGAGAATCAATGCCGAGGATCCTCAAAATGATTTTTTCCCTGAGGCTGGGAAAAAGGTTACCGTGTATAACTCACCCGGAGGAGCAGGTATTAGACTAGATGGCCATGTTTATCAGGGCTATGTAATACCAGAGGCCTATGATTCATTGTTGGTTAAGCTAACTGCGTATGGATTTACCTGGGAAGAGGCAGTAGATCGATTACGTCGGGCCTTAAAGGACTTTATCATCATGGGCCCTAAGACTACCATCCCCTTTTATCTAAAGTTGGTAGAGGATCCCGATTTCCAAGCTGGAAGATTTGATACCGGTTATTTGGAGAGCCATTCACATCTATTCAACTATAAGTCCTCAGAGCGTGAGGTTGCCAAAATAGCTAGGCTTATTGCAGAGATACATCATAAAGGTTTCAATCCCTATGCCGTATAGGAGGAAATGGAACCATGTTAAGGATTAAATCTGGAACCTCTGTGAAAGAGGTATTAGATACCCTTAGACGCTCTAAAGGCTTTTACATCACCAATACAGCCCGAGATCTTTCTCAATCTGACTTTAAAAATCGCATCCTTACCCATACAGAACTTGTGGCTGCACCTCATCGTGAGAGGGCTGGATATTTCTCTCTAGAAATTAGTGGTGGGGCCTCTGTCCATGTAGATATGCTGCGAAAACAGATCAATCCTTTTCTAAAGCTCAAACTACTCCGGCAAGAGATGCCCAAAACTATGTTTCAGACCTTATGTAGAGGAATCAATCTTTTTGGCTATCGTCCTTATCCTAGAAATGCCATCAGGTTGACTGTTCAAGAATTTGCTAAATATATCGATGTATGGCGGGTATTTGACTTCCTGAATCATATCCCTAACATGATTCCTGTATTTGAAGAGGTAAAGAAACATGGCAAAATCCTAGAGCCCTGTATCTGTTTTTCTACAGGTCCTGAGCATACCAATGCCTTTTATGTAGGAAAGGTAAAGGAAATCATAGAGATCACTGGAGAAGAGATTATCCTTTGCATCAAAAACCATGGAGGGTTAGGTACTCCTAAACGCATTGGGGATCTGGTGGACGCCATTAGACAGGCCTTTCCAGAGCTTATTATCCACTATCATGGTCATAATACCGATGGAAATGACGTAGGTAGGATTGTAGCCGCTGTACTTAGTGGGGCCAAAATTGTGGATGCAGGGGATCATGCCTTTACCGCTGTCTATGGCCCACCTCCCATCCTGACAGTGATTGACACCTTAAAGGACTATGGATTTATGGCAGAAGGGATTGATCGGGATGCGGTAATTGCTACCTCAGAGGCCTTGCGGCCAGAGCGAGCAGCCTATGCGGACTTTGAATCCCAATTTAAGGGCTTCGATCCTACGGTGCACATTCATAAATTACCTGGTGGGGCGATGGGTAGTAGCTTTGAACAGGCAGTAAAAGGAGGGTTCTTACATCTAATGCCTAAAATTCTCCTACAAGAACTTCCCAAAGTTCAGAAGGAACTGGGTAATTGGTGGAGTGTAACACCTGGCTCCCAGATACTCTGGACTACAGCGGTAGAACATGTCCTCTCTGGAAAGAGATATGAAAATGTAAGTGGAGATTTAAAAAATCTTCTTTTAGGAAGATATGGGGATTTTCCCTTTTATAGGCCTTCAGATGAGATATATCGAAAGGTATTTGGTAGGGATTGGAAAGGGATTCTTAATACAGACTTTGGTATGGAGAAGGTTGAAGATATTAATTTAGAAGAAGAACAAAGGGCTTTAGAAAAACGGTTAGGTAGAGAAGTAACTACTGAAGAGCTAGTACTTTATCTCCAACATCCTAATGATGCCGTTAGTTTCTTTAATTTCGAAGAAGAGTATGGGAAGAGCTATGTCCTTCCTCCTCAGGTATGGTTCAGGAGGGGTGGGTTCCGAGTAGGAGAGCAGATTAATTTTGTGGATTATAATGGTAAATCCCATATCATTGAGATTGGTCCCACTCACTATTCTAAAAACGGTGATGGCATTACCTACTTCCATGTAGACCATCACCTAGAGGTATTTGCCTTTAAGAAGGAGGCCACCAGAGAGGAAAGAGAGATTAAAGGGGGTCTTACTAAGGAAGAAATCGCTACTCTCTCCAAAGCAGGGGATATTCGGGCTCCTTTCAATGCTGATATTTGCGAGATCCACGTTAAGGTGGGAGAGAAGGTGTCAGTGGGCCAGCCTCTCCTGGTTCTGGAAGCTATGAAGATGCAAAGTCCTATTGAGTCAAAGGTTGAAGGCAAGGTGGAGCATATCTGGGTAGAGTTGGGGCAGAATGTTAGCGCTGGAGACAAGTTAATTTCTATTTTACAGGAAGGTTCCGGTAAATAAGAGGTGAAACCCTCATGGCCCTTCGGACCACAAAGAAACATGAAAATGCAATATAGGCAGA
>DTXE01000258.1 GCA_012962595.1 Syntrophaceae bacterium
TAAGTCGCCTTTGTCAAGTGGTGTTATACTAGCTGATGAAGTTGGTCTTGGTAAGACTATTAAAGCAAGAGAAGAGCTTCGCGATGAGTTGATAGAAGAGCTAAAAAAGCAAAAGAGCAGACGATAACAGCTAATGAGCTATTTACAATACAATGGGAGATTATATAGATGGCACAGACCCAAAATCAAAAGAGACTACTAAAAGACCTTAGGTTTTCGACCGTTAGAGAGGTGTTGGGGTTGATGTGATGTAGAGGATGAAATTTTCACCAAGTCAATTTCATTTATAAATTGATAATGCTTTATATTTCTAGTGACTAAAGGGAGTTTCTTAACCCAAGCTGTGGCTGCAATCAATGCGTCAGCCTTTCTTATACCTTGTCCGGTATATTGGGACAATAACTGACTGAATTTTTCAGCAATCTGATTATCTACAGGAATCAAGCGGTGTTTGGCTAAAAGCCTTTCTATTCTACCCCGTTCTATGGAAGATAAACCAGGTTTTCTGAGAAGTTCTTTTCTGGTAACCATCGAATAGTAAATCTTATGTCCAGGAGAATCCAGAAAGTTCTTTACCGTGGAAACGCCATTGAGATAATCGATAAAAATATCGGTATCTATCAAGAATGAAGAGGGAAACTTTCCCATTTAGTTGTTTTCTGAAGACATATCTTCTAAGAACTCTTTGGGAGTACGGTCATCCTTTTCTCTCAACCTATTCACATATTTCAGGGAATCAAGGGGCTGTTCTTGCCACATACCGAAACCCATATCCTCAGGAGTTGCAGCCTGAGCAAAGTAACGGTCTACCACAGATCGAGGAATTCGATATTGTTTACCAATCTTGATTGCAGGTATCTCCCCTTTGCGTATAAGGTTCCTTACCGCCTCTACAGAGATTTTAAATATGTTGGCAAACTCTTCAACGGTATAAACATCCGGATAATCCAAAACCTTAGCCATATATCCACTCCTTGGATAATTTTAGGTGTATATTAACATATGCATGCATTTGCGTCAAATATAAAAGTTTACGTTAACTGGTAACAACAAAATGGTATATACCATTAGCTACGAGCCATGAGCTAATTTGCCTCAACCCAATGCCTTTGGCCTCACACGGGCACAGTTTTCTCACCATTCACAAGCTATGGACTATAGGCCTCGAATATTGGAGTATCTTGAACAATTCGAACAACTCGAACCATTGA
>DTXE01000259.1 GCA_012962595.1 Syntrophaceae bacterium
GTATTTGATGCTTGGGATTTGGAATTTAAACAAGAGGAGCTAGCAAAAAAGAAACCCTCCTGCCTATAGATTGGAGGAGCTATTTTCACATGAAAGGAAAAACCACTTTGTTTTTCACTAAACCCTTTTCTAGGAGAGAATTCCTTAAGGAGTGTGGGAAGTGGGGATTGGGCCTTGCGGCCTCTACTCTTCCGTATCTAGTCCCACTTGGAATAGTCAATGTTGAGGCCCAAGAAAGGGGCCTAATAAAAACCAAGCTTTCACCCTACTATATCCCTCTTGGAAATGGGGACATTCAGTGTGTGCTCTGTCCCAAGGAGTGTGTGGTGGCTCCCGGAAAGCGAGGATATTGTGAGGTAAGGGAGAATCGAGATGGTAAATACTACAGCTTGGTCTATGGAAATCCCTGTGCTGTTCATGTAGACCCCATTGAGAAGAAACCCCTCTTTCATGTCCTACCTGGCACAGGCTCTTTTTCTATCGCCACTGCAGGGTGTAACTTTGACTGCAAATTTTGCCAAAACTGGGAGATATCCCAGGCTAGGCCTGAAGATACCTTTAATTATGATCTTCCACCAAAAGATGTGGTAAGGCTGGCCAAAAAATACGGCTGCCGTTCCATCGCATCTACCTATGTGGAACCAACAGTATTCTATGAATATATGCATGATATTGGAAAGTTAACTAAGGCCACTGGAATCTTAAACATCTGCCACTCCAATGGATATATTAACCCAGAGCCATTAAAAGAGCTCTGTAAGTATCTGGATGCTGCCTGTATAGACTTAAAGGCGTTTACAGAGACATTCTATGAGGAGATAAGTGAAGGAACCCTGGCACCGGTACTCAATACCCTCAAGACATTAAGACAAGAGGGGATTCACACAGAAATAGTTAATCTGATAATTCCCACCAAGAACGATGATATGAAGATGATAGAGGCCATGTGCCTTTGGATCAAGAAAGAATTGGGAACAGATGTCCCCCTTCATTTCACTAGATTTTATCCTATGTATAAGCTTAAGAGCCTTGCTCCAACTCCCGTTTCCACCCTAGAAGAAGCAAGAAAGGTGGCACTATCAGTAGGTCTAGAGTATGTGTATATTGGCAATGTCCCAGGTCATAAAGGTGAAAACACCTACTGCCCTAACTGCAAGCAATTACTGATAAAAAGGACTGGCTACATTATATCGGAGATAAATCTGAAGGGAGGTAAGTGCAAATCCTGTAGTAAAGATATCCCAGGCATATGGGAATAAGTTATAAGTTCTCTATCACGATGTCATCTATATTACTAATGCTCTTTTCTTCCAGGTCAACAATGGCTATAGTTCTCTCCCTGGTATAGGCCATGGATGTAAATATAGTGAGGCATCTCTTGTCAAAAATGCTCTGCTTCACATATGGCTGATGGGAGCGTATTAGGACATTCTTGCCAAATCTGGCCATGATTTTCTCAAAATAATCCCTTCCATACTGAGGCCGCCCTAGGTAGTGGCCTAGATAGTTTCCTTCGCTTTCATTAAAATCTCCCCATACGATTTGATCCCAATATCTATCCCCTGTTTCTATCTTTTCAAAATCCTTTAGGTCTTCTACATCTGGCAATGCACCATGAAGGCCCATTACCCCGTTTTTTGAATAAACGGCGTACGGTAATTTGCCCAAGGTAGAGCCATAGACCCCTCTCTCTTTATGGCTAAGGCTTTCCCAGAAATCGGCTGGCCGGAACTCCTTGAATAAAAAACCTTCATGGTTACCCATAAGGAGATGAATGATTTCCGGGTTATGAACTTTTAGTTGCAAAAGATAATTTATGTTTTCTCTGGAATACTCTCCCCTATCAACATAATCGCCTAAAAAGATAATTATGTGGTCTCCTGTTAGATACGTTTCTATTACATACTTAGTGGCATAGATATCCCCATGTGTATCACCCACAAAAACAGCCTTGCCCCTTGGGGGAAGCTCTATCAGTTTGGGTTCTTTCTCAAAAATACCTTCAGCCCTTTTTAATATATCCTGTTCATCCATAATTTTATCCCGTTCAACCAAGGTTTGCTAACACTTTTTGTGCCCCTCTGTCAAGCAGCACCGATCTTTGGCCGCCTGAGGTTGTAGAAAGAGTATTGATTATAGTAGAATTTTATGGGATATTGTATTGTCCTGAATTGATAAAAGCAGTCTCTTTCGAGGGTGTTTATGGTTAGTATCCAACATATTGCTAGTCAGATTAGGGAGAATTGCGATATTTCTGATGCCAAATATAGTGGAATGTACTCCATATGCGGGTTGGCTTTAAGACTCAGAGACCTCTATAAGTGGGAGAAAGGTATTGAACCTTGGGGTATGATCCCTTCTGCTAACATCTTAGAGTGGATAGACAAAAAAGAACAAAGGTGGAGAGAAATAGAGGATAGGGAATTTCAGAAGCTAAAAATCGATGGAGAGGAATATGACCCTTTTGATACCCAGGCTGTGAATAGGATCCTTAAACCCCAAGGATTCCTTTACGGAGCAGGCTATGCCCATGCCATGAAGCCTTCCTTTTTTCTTGCTAAGGTGGAGCATTCTTTTGAGATAAGCGCATGCAACGTCTATATCCTGGGTGAAGAGGTGGCAAGGGACTTGTTTACTGCCCCTACCTTGCTTCAGGGAAATGATATATTTGCCAGAAGGGAATCTATGAGATATTTCCTATGGGACAAAATTCAAGAAGTGACTCAATCTGGGAAAAAGGCACTAAATTGCGCCCTTGAGTCTTATGGTGTCAATGAGAAAGAAATCAGAACCGATCCAGAGAACATAAAGGATAAGTTATGTCAATTGGTCGATGTAGAATTAGAGACTTATATTCATCATGAAATAGGAGAGGCTCATGACGACGTCTTCGAGAGGGATGAGTGGAGGGAAATAGTAAGCTCATTCCCGCATAGCAGCGTTGAGGTATTCGCCAGAGGA
>DTXE01000260.1 GCA_012962595.1 Syntrophaceae bacterium
AAGGATAAGAAGGCCTGAAGTCAACAGGAGGAGAATTGGTGAGGAAAAAACGTTCCTGTCTGTTTGTCATTTTGGTGGTAGGGCTTGTGGTAATTCTCTTGGCTGTGATAAAGTCCTTTATACCCCTGGGGGAGAAAGTTGCAGTGGTGGAGATAAAGGGCCTTATTACAGAGTCAAGGTCAGCCATAGACAGAATTATAAAGTTCAAAAAGGATAAAACCGTCAAGGCCATTGTCCTTAGGATTGAGACCCCTGGTGGTGCCGTAGGCCCTTCCCAAGAGATATACCAAGAGGTTAGAAAGACCGGTCAGGTTAAAAAGGTAGTGGCATCTATGGGGTCTGTAGCTGCATCGGGCGGTTACTACATCGCCTCAGCAGCTCATAAGATTTTTGCTAATCCTGGTACTATCACGGGCAGTATTGGTGTGGTTGCAGAATTTTCCAATATCGAGGAACTGCTCAAAAAGATAGGCCTTAAGACAGTAATTATCAAAAGCGGAGATTTCAAGGATATTGGATCACCACTAAGAGAGATGACATCTGAAGAGCGTGAGCTTATCAAAGGTCTCATTGATGGTGTTCATAAACAGTTCATCAGGGCTGTGGCAGAAGGTAGAAATTTACCCATTGATGCCGTTGAGAGGATTGCTGATGGCAGGATACTTACCGGCGAGCAGGCAAAGGAACTGGGATTGATAGATCAACTGGGAAATTTACAGGATGCCATTACCTTAGCTTCTAAGTTGGCTGGTATTAAGGGGGAGCCCCAGGTAATCTATTCAGAGAAGAAAAGACCTTCCATATGGGATTTTCTTTTAAGGACTCTATTACAGAAAGGTACTAATATCCCCCTTTCCCACTCTTATAATCTCTGGTATATCATCAATCAGTGATATAACTGTAGATGGCTGAGAAATGAGGATTCCACCATCCACTACTAAGTCGATAAGTGGACCAAATGTATCTTCTATCTCTTTTGGATCGCTCAAAATTTCACGGTCAGATAAGCCTGCGCTACTACTAATAATAGGGCGTCCCAGGGCTTCAACAATAGCTAGGCAGATCTTATTATCGGGTACCCTTATCCCCACAGTCTTCCTTTTGGTGAGCATGATCTTAGGAACTAACCTCGATCCCTCCAAGATAAAGGTGTAAGGGCCGGGAAGCAATCTTTTGAGGGTTCTATAGGCATAATTTGAGACGTTGGCATATTCACTTATATTCTTTAAATTAGAACAAATAAAGCTGAATGGTTTGTGTTTACTGCGTTTTTTTATATGGTATATCTTTTCGATACCCTTTCTGTTAAACAAATCACACCCCATGCCGTAATATGTGTCCGTAGGATAGGATATAATGCCACCTTGTTCCAAAACTTTGACTGCCTTATTTATTAGCCTTCTCTGGGGATTTAAAGGATTTATCTTTATTAACATGGGAAGAACCTTCTGGGCTTTTAAAAATTGTACTTTTGCAAGGTACAACATTAAAGTGGTTTGTCAAGCCTTTATCTCTAAAAAGATTTAGGTACTGTTCCGGAGTCTCCTCACTTTTCAGTCTTACCACATGGACGGGGGGATTTCCGTCCATACATTTGAGCTGAAAGAGGATTCCACTTTGGTAAATGCTTATTGACTCTATTCTGCAAAATTGATAGGCTCACTGCAAAAAGAGCAAATTATTATCATTACTAAAATCACAGAAGGGAGAATGTTTTATGCAAGAAGAAAAAACAAAGGTATTATTAATTGACGATTCAGTCTTTATGCTATCTATGATTAGTGCAATGCTTAAAGATACAGAATTCCAAGTCATTGACACAGCAAAGAATGGGGCAGAGGGATTACAAAAATATAAAGATTTAAAACCAGATATAGTTTTACTGGATATAGTTATGCCCGATGAACGGGGAGACGAAACCCTTTTAAAAATTTTGGATTATGACCCTGATGCAAAAATTGTGATGGTATCTTCACTCGGAACACAAGAAAAGGTTGTTGAGTCATTAAAAAGGGGGGCAAAAAATTTCATTCAAAAACCATTTGAGCGGGATGATATACTGAGGATACTAAAAGGTGTAGTAAAATAGACTTTTGGAGGAAGGTATGGGAATTAGATTTTTTGGACAATATCTCTTACAAAAAGGAAAGATTACAAGAGAACAACTCCTTGAAGCAGTTGACATGCAGAACAAAATCAACTTACCTCTAGGGTCAATTGCAGTTGATAAAGGATTATTAACAAGTGAAGAGGTTAAAAGGATTCATAATGAACAAAAAAGACAGGATAAAAAATTTGGTGAAATAGCATTGCAATTTGGATACTTAACCGAGAAACAACTTGAAAATCTACTCAAGGAGCAAAAGGAGTCAAGAATTTATCTTGGAGAAGCACTTGTCCAGTGTGGGCACTTAACCTCTGAAGAACTTGAGGAAGAACTGAGTGCCTTCAAAAGGGAACAAGAAAGGGAAGAAGAGGAGATAAAAAAACTACTGTCAGAGGTTAAGGACAGGGAGGTTATAGAAACATTTATTGATTTAACAATAAAGATGTTTTTAAGGTTTGCAAGAATAACAGTTAAGATTGGAGGATGTATACCTTATGCGGAATCAATTATAGTGAAAGATTATACCATTGAGCAGATGGCAAAAGGGGATTATAACGTATCATATATAATAAATCTGCCAGAGAATATTTTACTCCATATTGCCTCTTCTATGTATAAGAAGGAGATAAAAGAAGTAACAAAAGACATTTTGGATGCAACAAAAGAGTTTATTAACATCACCACAGGGAACTCTTGTGCAAAATTAAGCACCATGGATATAAATCTTGAGACATATCCGCCAACTATATATAACAACAAATCGGGGCCGGGTTTCAAGATTGAAGAAAAGAAGAAAATTACATTAATACCACTTTTATCACCAGTAGGGGATTTTGACTTAATATTTGCTTAACCACCGATGTGGTAAGATTATCCCACTATCATTGACAATCCTTTTGTCATATGTCAAAATGGTTTAAATTTTAACGCCGCTTGGATCCAAGGTTTGGACCGAGACGGAAGAAAGACTTTTTGAGGCCTTCTGAACTCGGTTCAGAAGGCCTTCTGTTTAGGGTTTTATGCAGGTAATACAGAGTGTTGGTCAGATGCAACAATTCTCAGAGAATATGCGGACCCAAGGCAAAAAGATCGCTTTTGTCCCCACTATGGGCTTTTTACACGAAGGACATCTAAGTCTAATAGATTATGGAAGGAAGAACGCCGATGTTTTGATCATCAGTGTGTTTGTTAACCCTACCCAGTTTGGAGAGGGTGAAGACTTCCAAGAATATCCAAGAGACCTAGTCAGAGACTGTGAAATTGCTAGGAAGGCAAGGGTTGATGTAGTATTTGTGCCAGAAGTCTTGGAGATGTACCCCAAGGACTTCCAAACCTATGTTACAGTAGAATCACTCTCTCAACCACTATGCGGAGCTTTCCGCCCCGGCCATTTCAGAGGCGTAACTACCGTGGTGGCTAAGTTGTTTAATATTGTAAAACCGCATATAGCCATTTTTGGCAAAAAGGATTTTCAGCAGTGGGTAATCATTCGAAAGATGGTAAAAGACCTGAACCTTGATATAGAAGTTATTGGATTGCCTACTGTGAGAGAGCATGATGGGCTTGCTATGAGCTCCAGAAACAGCTATCTAACCAAAGAAGAAAGGGACTCGGCCTTAAGCCTTTATCAATCGCTGAACATGGCAAAAGACATGGTAGCATCTGGAGAGAGGAATGTATCACAAATAGTATGCAAAATTAAAGACTTTATTTTGTCGAAACCCTATACTAAAATAGAATATGTAAAAATATGTAGTCCAGATACCTTAGAGGATATGGAGACCTTGGAAGATAAGGCCTTACTTGCCATGGCAGTCAAGATTGGTAAGACCAGATTAATAGATAATACCCTGCTGGAGGTAGCTAAAGAGAAGGCCAATGCAACGGATCATGTTAAAATCCAAAATCCATAGAGCCACGGTCACCGAAGCGAATCTTGACTATGAAGGAAGCCTGACCATCGATAAGGCCTTAATGGAGGCAGCAGATATTGCACCCTTCGAGATGGTAAAGGTTTATAATATCTCAAATGGTGAAAGGTTTGATACCTATGTTATCCCAGGAAGGCGAAATTCTGGTACTGTAGGCTTAAATGGAGCTGCTGCCAGGAAGGGGACCGTAGGCGATCTTATTATTGTTGCCACATATATGATATTTGATGAGTCTCATATGAAAGATTATAATCCTATTATTGTCCATGTAGATAGCAGAAACAAAGTGAGTCATAAGTCTTGTAAGTGAATAAGGAGAATCCTTTGGCCTTCAGGACAACAATCAAGAACTATCTCTTGACCGGTGTTTTGGTTTTGGTTCCTATAGGTGTTACCATTTATATTGTCAATTTCTTGGTGGGATTGATGGATAAGTTTTTGAAATATCTCCCCACTAAATATCATCCTGATACATATCTTCCATTCCATGTTCCAGGACTGGGCTTAATCTTACTCTTTCTTCTTACCCTTTTAACTGGACTTATAGCCAGGAATTATGTGGGCCGTAGATTGGTAGCCTTAGGAGAGAAGATAGTTGGAAGGATTCCCTTGGTTAGAGGTATCTATCTGTCTGCTAAACAATTGGTAGAGAGTATTTTGGTCCAAAGTGGAAAGGATTTCAAGAGAGTGGTGTTGATTCCTTACCCGCACAAGGGGTCCTATGCTCTGGCATTTTTGACCGGGGTAGCTGAAGGAGAGGTACAGGATAAGACCCAAAAAAGGGTTCTTAATGTATTTGTACCTACCACCCCCAACCCTACCTCCGGTTTTTATCTCATGATTCCAGAAGATGATGTGATTATGCTGAATATATCTGTGGAAAGCGCCTTTAAGTTAATCATGTCGGGAGGAATTATAACCCCACCAAAAGAGGCTACAGG
>DTXE01000261.1 GCA_012962595.1 Syntrophaceae bacterium
GAGGTTACACGGGAGGAAATCATTAAGGAAACCGACCTCTCCTTCATATTTGAGGATGAGGTTTTAAAAAGGGCTATAAATCTCATTAGAGAAGGCTATTTTTCGTCCGCATTCATGGCCTTCGCTGACCTCGAGGAGATCGCTGTCCTGCAGGAAAGCCAGAGGAAAGCTAAGATCTTTCAATGGTTAGCCGACCTTTATGCAAAGTGGGATATTCTCCGATACGAGGAAGCAGGCCGGAGCATGAGGAAAATCTTAAATGAACCCGATATCAAGAATTACACCCTGTATACCGATTTGTTTAATGTCTTGCAAGGCCAAAGTGAGTCGCTTGCTAAACTTAAAGGATGCGATATGAGAGAGTATATTATTGATCTCTACCACAATGCCAAAAGAAGATTATCACAGGGCAATTTTCCAGATACATTATGGCGTTTCATAACTATTTATGAGTTGGTCCTGAAATTAAAGGCAACGGAGGCCATAGCCAGAAACTACCATCTAAAGGTGGATACAGAGAGTTTTGCAACCTCGATAGCCTCACATCGTACTATCGTTAAGGATATGTTGAAAAATGCATTCGATTTAAGAAACATAATGGACAATAGAGAGTTTTATAAGAAGGTCCCGGCTAGTCTAAGCAAAGATCATGCTGAACGCATCCTTGAGTATCTTAAGGATACCTTGCCCAAAAGCATCTCTCAGTTTCCAATTAAGAAAATGGTGGATAAACGCAACGCTCTTCTTCATCGAATGAAATTTCCCAATGAGGCAGGGATGCACAAGGATTTGGACGTGATCAAAGAAGTTATAAATATAGCACTGGGCCACGATCCTGAGAAAGGATATTCCCTTTCAGTCCAAACCTTAGACGATCTTTGTAAAATAATTAAGGAGATATACCGCAAGGCAGGGTAGCTAATCCGTCTGTCAAATTGGAATTAAAAACCTGTGATAGAAGAAAATGCATAATAGACAGGGAAGTAAGAGGATTTTGCCTACATGAAAAGCAGGGTTCTGTTTTCTAAAGTTGACATGGACACATGCCTTACTGCCTTCATCCTACGTGTAAATCCGGGTGATCATGTGATTGCCATCCAGGAAGATGCTGACCAAAGGTACCTCAACAATCCCAATGTCATCTGCATTGAGTGTGGAGGAAGTGGTAAGGCGCATCTTAATAATTTTGACCATCATAATTTTGAGGGAAAAATTGGAACTGCCTGTGAGCAGGCATATGAAAAGATGGGTATTAAAGATGATGCCCTAAAGAAATTAGTAGATTATGTGAGTATAATCGATATAAACCCAAGATCCCTGCCTGTCAAAGATTTTCCAAATTTATCCTGTATATTTTCAGGAATGCTTCTCACATATAATGATCCTAAGAAGCAGCTATTTAAGGGGATAGAGATTTTTTCTTTAGTGCTTAAAAAAGGACTTGATCCCTTTGATACTATGCCTCACCTGGCTGAATGGGCGGAATATATCGAGGCCAAAAGAGAGAATGATCTGGAAGTAGAGAAGGCAAAAGCCTTTACCTCCTTTGTCACTTCAAAAAGTGGGTTGAAAATAGGCTATATTGAGACATCTATCTTTGGGGTTCTCGGTGCCCTTTACGATCAGGGCTGTAATATTGCTATCGCTTATAATCCGAATTTTGGCAATCCTGCCATCAGGAAATTCACCATAGCTGGAAATGGCATTTCTGTAAATCACTTGACATCTATCCTGAATAGATTAGAGCCTGGATGGGGAGGAAGGGGGACAATCATTGGTTCTCCTAGAAATGGTTCGAAGCTTTCCCTTGAAGAGGTAGTAGAAATTGTGAGAAGGAACGTTTAAAAGAGCTTAAAAGAAGGAAGCTACCAAAAGCCGTCCCAGGTCTTGTTTGGGGCGGCTTTTCATTTTGAGTGAAAGGGTTATGTAGAAAGGTTTGTTATATGAATTAAAAATGGCTGTAGCACAAAACACCCTCTCAAAAATAACTGAGATTGAAAATCTATACAATGCCTGGAAGGAGGTTAAAAAGAAGAAGGGAAGTCCTGGTGTGGATGGTGTGAGTATTGCACTGTTCGGATCACGTCTTGACCATAATCTAATTGATTTACAAAACCGGCTTAAAAATGGAGATTATTCTCCATTACCTCTATTGAAATTCTATGCACCCAAAAAGGATGGTGAAAAGCGACCTCTCTGCATCCCCGCCATTGTAGATCGAGTAGCTCAGAGGGCATTTTTAAGAGTCATCGATCCAATCATTGATCCCCATTTTAGTGATGCCAGTTTTGGCTACAGAAGAGGAAGGTCTGCCATATCCGCCGTCCGCAAAATCTTCCACTACCAGAGACAGGGTTACAACCAAATAATACATGCCGACATTGATGCCTACTTTGAGCATATAGATCATGACCTTCTCTTAGAAAAGCTCAGTAGGTTGGTCAATAATTCGGAAGTCATAGAGTTGGTCAAACAATGGCTTAAGGTAGACATTTACGAAGGTGGAAGGTTACTAAAGGCACCCCGAAAGGGGCTACCACAAGGGGCGGTAATTTCCCCCCTTTTAGCTAATCTCTACCTTAATGAATTTGACAAGGCCTTTGAGCAAACCGATTTCAAATTGATAAGGTTTGGCGATGATTTTCTGATTCTCTGTAAAGATGGGCCATCAGCTAAGGCTGCACTTCAAATGGCATTTGAACTGATTAAGGAGCTTGCCCTCAATCTTAATCAAGATAAAACAAAGATCATCCATTTCAATGATGGATTCAGGTTCTTAGGAGCTACCTTTTCTAATGATCGAGATTACACTGAATTTAGTACTGAGAGGA
>DTXE01000262.1 GCA_012962595.1 Syntrophaceae bacterium
CACCGTCAAACTTGGGTTCTTAATACATGCATCTCTTACCCTTCCAGGAATTACTTTTTTATGTGTTCTGCAACAGACCTCAGAATGTCAATTTTGGCCAAGAGAATGAGGGATTGTAATCGAATGTCGACTAATGTGAAGGAAAATTTATGTTTTGGCCCCGGCCCCTATTTATCAATACCTGAATACCACAGATAGATATATTTGATCGTTATCCGTATACTGCCCTAAGAAGGTATCGGCTGGCCCTTCAATAAAGTTCGATCCCAGGCTAAGGGATAGGTTGCCACTGACAACGTATTCAAGTTCCGGGGTCAAATAAGAACTATCATCGGAGAAGCTGTGATAGGCATCTAGCCTAAGTATAAATTTGTCTCTGAAGAAACCCTGACTCAGCCTTACAAAACCTGCAGTATCTACCTCAGGAAAAAAGAGTATAAAAGAATCATAATGTCGGATGATCCTCTGAGAAACCTGGAGATTGCCGTAGAAACCACTTGGGAAGTTTCTATCAACCCCAAAGACCCAGTGAATAACAGGTCTTCCAGTGGATGTTAAATCATTTTTAAGAAAACTCTGATTGGTGAAGTAAGCTAGCTCCCCTCTTAGTCCAAACTTCTTCCAGGTAGTCTCAAATTCTATGCCCAAAATAGATTGGCGATCGAACTCTACAATTATATTCTCCGGGGCCAATATCAGCTGATTGATCTGCTCCAGAAGTTGGTTAGCATCTGTGGGATTGGTGACTTGCAGGTTTTTTACAGGAAAATTTTTGACAAACGGGGTTCGATTTCTGGTGTAAAAAGCACTTACTCCATAGTCAAAATTTCTAAAGGTACCGAGCAGGCGGAATCCTACCTCGCTATTCCTGAAGTTTGAAGCAGGTTTCTCTTCCCTGACCGAAAGGCCTCTAACATAATCTTTCAGTTGAGGTGAAATATTCGCAGCCTTCACTAGTCCTTTAAGATGCCTGAAAAAGGCCCAGTCGGTATCAAAATAGTTGAGGCGGACTGGTTTAAAATAAGGCAGGAATATGCCCTCAAAGGTGTATGAGGGAAGATGGTACCTGACTCTCAACATAGGGACTGGCAATTTCCTGTCTTCTAAACTTAATGCAAATAATTCCCGGATGTCTTGGGGATTTACATTATCTACTGGACTTATCTCATCGGTTTTTCCCCAGCGGAGAATCAGGTTGCCTACCCTTATGTCAAAGGAATCCCTGGTAAGCTCCAAATAGGTTTCAAGGGGCTCAACATCAATGTCATCAGATGTTTTACCTTCTCCAAACCACATGTAGTCTAATCTACCGGAGGCAAATCCTGTCAAACCGAAGAGGCTTGACCATTTAAAATCTGCATACGTTCGGTTTCTAAAAAAATTCTGAGTTTCTACTTGGTCATCTTTACCAATATCCCTGGCCCCTTTGAACCAAAGGCGTAAACCTGCCCTGTCTGGTATAAATTGAGTTAGCCAATGTTTAGCCTCCGTTTTTGCTGGATATTCAGGTTCCTCCATCTCACTAAGATATTCCATTTTCACCACCATTGTTTGATCTTTTATTAACCTTTTTCCTGTCGCTGTAGCCTCCCTTATGGAGGCTAGGACCACAAGAACACCAAGAAATAAAATTAGCCAGCGCATCCAAAAGTTCCTCGGCCACTCAAATTAAGGCTCAGGAATTTAGATGTCAAGGAATAATTATAAGCCCCCATCTATTCCCTCTTTACCAACTCAATCTTATAGAGATCCGCTCAGCTTTAAGCTTTGCAATTGACATGCAAATATGTCTATGCTAACCAACCTTTTCAATTGAAAAGGGAGACTGGGTTTTACGTTCAAATTATTTATGATTTGGTGTCGCTAGTGGTGTGGCACCAAAACACAGCCATGCATTTCTATCTTAAGTAGCATCAAATACATGGGTCTCTGAAGTTTTAAATATAGCGTTATTTATATGCAACACCACTAGCATACATTGTTAAGATGTTACCTTAGCAGGAAATATTCAGATATTGACTTGTTCTTTATACAATGAAGTGTCTTATTATTCCTACAGTTTCAGCTTAGATAAAAACCTCAAAATGATGTTTATCAGGAAATAATTGTCATGATTTCCAGTGCTTATAGAGTAATTTTTACAGTAATTTTTGATTAAAACTC
>DTXE01000263.1 GCA_012962595.1 Syntrophaceae bacterium
CACGGCGCGGTAATGGAATATGGCGTTTGAAGCTACCTATCCTCACAATTAATTCATCCGCCACTTTGCCTAAATCGATATCATGTTTAGTCACAAAGGGAAGTTTGATACTTAATAAATAATTCCCATCTTTTTTCACAAAACTATAGGGGTTTTGTGAATAAAATATTTTAGTGGGATCTTTATCCATGTAGAGCTCATCAGCCAGTGCTGCTAAGTCCTCAGGGCCTAGAATCTCATCTTCGAAGAGCTTAACTTTGAATATAGGCAGGGGTGAAAAGTATTCTTCAATCTGGCCAATATACATCTCTTGCGATTTTTTCCATTCTTCAAAGTAGTCATCCAGGATAGCTCCAGGGAATATACGATTGATTACGATGGCATCCACGCATACCTTGTAGAGTGAGAAGTAAAGAAAGGCGCGCTGGGTTTCCTTTACCACCATCTTCTCTGGATTGGTAACCAACCTTACGGAGGTTATTTCAGGGTTACTTAGCAGTCGATCCACACCTTCTAATTTATCAAATAATCTCTGCAAGGTCTGAAAATACTCATCCTCAGGAAGAGGGACTGTGGAGAGCCTTTTGGCTATAGGGCGCGCATATTTGGCTATCTGGCGTTCTAGCTTAAATATTTTCTTCATATACCATTCTAAGGCGGTAGGGATGCTTATAAACCTGATAGCTTCTCCCGTAGGTGCACAGTCCAGCAAAATTACATTGAATCTCTTTTGCCTGGCGTATCTATTAATATATAGAAGAGAACTCACCTCTTCCATCCCCGGAAGTATAGCCAGTTCTTCAGCCAAGATTTCTTCTATTCCAGATACATTCAAGAGTGTGGAGATATAACTATGTACCTCACCCCAGTTCTTCTCAATCTCCTCTTGAACGTCTAGTTCCTGAATCCACAGTCTATTACCTACCCGAATGGGAAGCCCCTTGTTCTTATCTAAGAGTCCCTGATCCAGGTCGAAGGCATCAGACAAGCTATGCGCAGGATCCAATGACATAACCAAGGTCTTATAACCCAACTTTGCGCTCTTAATGCCTGTTGCTGCCGAAAGACTGGTCTTTCCTACCCCACCTTTTCCTGCAAAAAGGATAATTCTCATTAATCTACCTCGCTCATGAAACAAGCTATGTTTTAAAGAATAGTACCACTATTATCCAAAATTGTCTATACCTTGAGAACTGGAGTTTTCCTAACTCCGTTTGGAAATCTTGACAAAAAACAGGCAACTGTTCTATATATTCAAAAAACTGGAATTTTCGAATTTGACATTATGATTCCAGAAAGAGAAGATTTGGTTGAATACCTGGCCAGACTATTTTTCCAAAGGATCATGCAGGAGCTGGATACATTTGATGCTGCAGGATTACATGTGGATAGAAACCTATTGCATAATTTCAACATTTCTCTTAAAGAACAGATGCTTGACCAAACAGTTTTAGCCGACCAAGAGATAGTAGAAGAGGCCATTGATAAGGCCTTTAATGAGATAGCAAGGATTCGAGAACCCAAACATTAACATTAAATGTAACCCCGGATAATTAATACCTCCATAATATCTCCCTGGTCCTGAATTTATCCTTAAGGTGACCTTTAGCTACATATATTATGGATTTAAAAATAAATGAAATCTTCTACAGTATCCAAGGTGAATCCACATATGTGGGCGTTCCCTGTATCTTTATAAGACTTTCTGGGTGTAATCTGAGATGCACCTTCTGTGACACCACCTATGCCTATGATGAAGGTAAGATGATGTCGGTTGATGAGGTAATGGATAAGGTTGAGAGCTACCATACGAGACTGGTTGAGATTACCGGTGGAGAACCCTTACTTCAAGATGGAGTCTATATTTTAATACATGAGCTTATTGAGAGGGATTATACGGTACTCTTGGAAACCAATGGAAGTATAACGCTTTCCAAGGTTAATGGAAAGGTCATTAAGATTATGGACTTAAAATGTCCCAGTAGTGGCATGTCTCACAAGATGGACTTTAGTAATATCCATTACATTAATAAAAAGGATCAGGTAAAATTCGTTATCGGCGATAGAGGAGATTACAACTGGGCAAAGGAAATTATAAACCGGTATAACTTGCTAGAGATCACCCAGGTTTTAATGTCTCCAGTACATCAGACATTGGAGCCTAACATACTGGCTCGATGGATATTAGATGACCGGCTACCAGTTCGGTTTCAGATTCAACTCCATAAGTATATTTGGGAACCAAACAAACCAGGTATTTGATGAAAGACGAACTGGCCATTGTGCTAATCAGCGGTGGGTTGGATAGTTGTGTAACAGCGGCCATAGCGAATGAGCACTATAGGCTTGCCTTTTTGCATGTCAATTATGGTCAGCGAACTGAAAAAAGGGAGATGAAGTCCTTCTCTGATATCGCTGATTATTACAGGATTTCTTACCGCATGATTACTGATATATCTTATCTTAAACATATTGGAGGCTCAAGTCTCACTGATCCCAGTGGAGAGGTTCCCAAAGGAGGCCCTAAATCAGGTGAGATACCTAATACCTATGTCCCTTTCAGAAACACCCATCTCATTGCCATAGCCGTTTCGTGGGCAGAGGTTATAGGGGCAAAGAAGATCTTCATAGGTGCCACCGAGGTGGATAGTTCTGGCTATCCGGATTGTAGGAAAAGATATTTTGAGGCCTATAATCGCCTGATAAGGGAGGGAACTAAGCCCCAAACAGAAATAGAGATTGTAATCCCTCTTATTAACCTAAAAAAGGGAGAGATCGTAAAAAAGGGCGTTCAGTTAAAGGCACCCCTTCACCTTACCTGGTCATGCTATATATCTGAGGATATTGCCTGCGGAAGGTGCCAGTCTTGTATATTGAGACTGGAGGGCTTCAGGTCTGCCGGGGTGATAGATCCCATCCCATATAGATCTTATTAAGGGTTTATTGACCCCTCTGTTTGCCCTTCGCTTTTGTACTTCCTGTGCCTTCCAGTCTGGGTCAACCATCCTGAAAAAGGTTTTTCCTGCAATTCTGAAGAAAACCTTCTTTTTAGGGCCA
>DTXE01000264.1 GCA_012962595.1 Syntrophaceae bacterium
GAACAAGAAAGCAACTTAGGTATGGGTGATCTCAAATATTCCACATCTGATTTCAAAAAAGGCCTAAAAATAGAATGGGATGGAAGGCCTTTCGTAATCATTGACTTTCTTCATGTTAAGCCAGGTAAGGGTGGTGCCTTTGTTAGAACCAGATTAAAAAATCTGGTTACAGGTGGAGTTATAGATCAAACTTTTAGATCAGGGGAGCGGGTAGGAAAGCCAGACCTGGTGGAAAAAGAAATGCAATATCTTTACAAGGATCATGACTTATACCACTTTATGGATAATGAAACCTTTGAGCAAATCTCTTTAACCGGCGATCAAATAGGAGAGGGCAAAAAGTTTCTCCAAGAAAACATTGCTATCAAGGTACTTTTTTACAAAGACCAACCTATTGGTATTGAGCTGCCTACTTTCGTAGAATTACAGGTCATAAAAACTACACCGGGCATTAAAGGAGATACTGTAAGCGGTGCCACCAAACCAGCTACCTTAGAAACTGGAGCAGTCATTCAGGTGCCCCTATTTATAGATGAGGGAGATAAGGTAAGGGTGGATACCCGATCAGGCATCTACATTGAAAGGGCTAAATGATAGACCTAAAGTATGGAACCCGCTTTATCACAAGCCCAGAGAGTCTTAAGTTTTGCGGCAAATTTCTATCATGAGCTGCTTACGCGTAATGTAAAGCGATTCAAGGAAATTTATGAATATGCAGAAAAAAGCAAGATTATCAGGGGAGATGTCAAGAATTTCAGGATTGGGTTTTGTCCCTCATGGGAAGACACAGATTACCAAGGAAGGGCATTGGTCAAGCACCACTGTGAAGAGTTCCGTACATACCCCGCCTTTCTTTCTAAGATTGTGCAGATGGGATTGATTAAAGAGGATATAACCAAGGCAGGACAGGATATTTGTGATAGGCTTTTTGACACCCTTGCCGGCTGTATAACCTTTCCCGTCTATGATACTGAAGGTAAGATACAGGGCGTAGTGGGGAGAAATATATTAGAATCCACCTGGATGTCTGTGGGTATAGAATTCCCCAAGTGGCTTTATGGAATACATAAGATGCAATATGACATACAAGACAAAGGGTGTGTCATTCTTGTGGAAACTATCTTCGATTTTTTCTCATTTTATGACATTATA
>DTXE01000265.1 GCA_012962595.1 Syntrophaceae bacterium
CGAGATTCCGTAAGGACGATGCCCGTAGCTTTTTCTATCCTTACTATAAGGAGCCATACTGGAGCCGAACTCAGGAATTGATCAAAGAAATGCAACAAATTGCTGACCAGCATGGTAAACCAGTTGCTCATGTGGCCATTAACTGGGTTTGCCAGCAACCTGGGGTGACAACGGCTTTGGTTGGTGCTCGAAATCCAGAACAGGTTGAGATAAATGCCGCCGCAGGGATGTGGGAATTGTCTGAGGAAGAATTGAATCGAATTGAGGAAGCTTACAGCCGAATATTTAAACCCTCCCATTCATCATCTCACATCTAAAACCCAAAATACCTTGAAATCCCCAGGGTCTTATTTTAGAGTGAGGTTTCTTGGGAAACCCAGTATGTATCTAGAAGCAAATGATACCGAAGATACCCGTATAAGGATTGCTAAATCTGCAGGCTCTGTGAGTATTGCGGTTTTTGCCAGCCGCATTTTAGGCCTGGTCAGAGAACAGGTTTTTGCAGGCTTATTTGGAGCAGGCTTTTTTGTGGACGCCTTTGTAGTTGCGTTTAGGATTCCTAATCTGCTCAGAGATCTCTTTGCCGAAGGGGCACTCAGTTCTGCCTTTGTCACGGTATTCACAGACTATGATAATAAAAGAGGAAGGCAAGAGGCCTTCAGGCTTGCCAATAACCTCATAGTCGCCCTAGCACTTATCTTAGGCATCATCATCATTTTGGGCATTGGCTTCTCCCAGAATATCATAAACTTAATGGCGCCTGACTTTGCAAAAATCACGGGCAAGATGGCTCTTACTAGAAAGATGACTAATATCATGTTTCCCTTCCTTTTTTTGATATCTCTGGCCGCTGTAGTCATGGGTATACTTAACACCACGGGGAGGTTCTTTATACCCTCTATAGCATCTGCATTCTTCAACCTGGGATCCATTGTAGGTGGGGTAAGCCTTTACTTTATTATGCCCCACTTTGGTCAGCCGCCTATTATGGGTATGGCTATAGGTATCTTAATCGGCGGGATGCTGCAATTGGTTATACAAATACCCTCTCTATCTAAAATAGGTTTCAGATGGATACCCCATCTGGACTTTAGAGATGAGGGACTGAGACGCATTATGATACTTATGGTACCGGCTGCCATTGGTTTGTCGGCAACACAGATAAATATCTTTATTAATACCTATTTTGCAGCCAGCTGCGCCCAAGGTAGTGTTTCCTGGTTGAATTATGCCTTTAGACTCATGTATCTTCCCATAGGTCTTTTTGGGGTTGCCATTTCCATTGCTGCCCTGCCAGTTATATCCAAGCATGCCTCTAACAATGATATGAAAAATCTCAAATCTACCTATACCTCCTCACTAGTGTTAGCTTTTATGCTCACTATTCCAGCTTCCTTTGGACTGGCGTTTTTGAGCAAGCCCATCATACGCCTTATCTTTGAGCATGGTCAATTTACTTCGTATGACACCGCAAGGACTGCAGAGGCCCTAGCTTATTATGCCATAGGTCTTTTTGCTTACTCCTCGGTTAAAATTACCGTACCTGTGTTCTATGCCCTGAGGGATACCAAATACCCAATTATTGGAAGCTTTATGGCAGTAGCCCTCAATATGCTAATTATCTTACTTACTATTGACTACTTTCAGCATAAGGCCATCGCCCTATCCACCTCTATTACCATGATTGTAAACTTTCTTTTCTTGGCCTTTGTCCTTTATAAGAAACTTGAAGGGTATAATATAGAATACCTCATTATGTCCGTAGCTAAGATAACAGGTGCATCCGTTATTATGGGGGTCTTTTCCGTGTATGTTAATGGCCAAATGACCCCTATTTTTGGTCAAGGGATAATGGGAGAGCTCTTTAACCTTATAATCACCATTTTCTTTGCTATTCTAATGTATCTAATCTTGCTATATATCTTCAGATTAAAGGAATGCATTTCACTGATCAAAGGGCTCTTAAGGAAGTCTGCCTTCCGCTTCTGACCTCTCATCTTCCAGATTTCCATACTTCTTTTTCTACACGCTGAAAACAAATTGATCAGAGTTATTTTTTTATTTCCTCACACACTTTTCACTTGACAAGGAAGTCTACTAAATCTATAGATTAGTTGTTATATGGAGCCCCACAAGGAAGGAGGTGAAAATGTATGCCAACCGTGGAGCATAAAGGAAAGATAACATCCGCCAGTAAGTTCAAAGCGTTTAAGGTTGGATTGAAAATGCTTTGGTTGATCTTCAGTAGAAAATTCGGATGAGTTGGGATAACGTAATCATAAAATTAAAACTTATTTTTAAAAAACCCTATTTAAATTAAATTATGAGATGTCATTCTTATAATAAAAAAGTTTCAAAATTTAGACGTTTTTTCTCAATTTTACCTCCAACCGAGAGAAGAATGCCCATTGTAGAGATTA
>DTXE01000266.1 GCA_012962595.1 Syntrophaceae bacterium
AAATATGGTAGAGATGTTCATAAGATGGGCACAAAAAAGACATCAAAATAGAATAGAGGAGGCTGAAGATATGATGCTTGAGTTATACAAGTCATGTAAAGATCCAAGTAGGTATGATCGGAAGTACTGAAACTAAGGATATATTTAAGTCAAATATGAGAAAAATAAAAAGGAGGTAAAGAAAATGGAAAAGTACAGGTATAAAAATGACTGAAAGATTACAAATCTATAAGTGCGAAACCCAGGTGCAGGACAACTTGTCTGCTGTGGACAACCAATGAAACTTTTGAAAGAGAACACAGTTGACGCTTCTCTTGAAAAACATGTTCCCGTAGTTGAAAAAACAGCATATGGTATCAAGGTAAAGGTTGGGAGTATCCTGCATCCAATGGAAGAAAAACACTACATCGAGTGGATTGAGATAATAGCTGACGGAAAAGTTTACCGTCACTTCCTGAATCCGGGAAGTGATCCTGAAGCCGTATTCCGAATACATGCAGACAGCATCACAGCGCGTGAATACTGCAATCTTCACGGTTTGTGGAAACTTTAAAAAGAACAAAGCTGGAGATTACGGCTTCATTTCCAGCAGGTGTAATCTGAGATACAAAAGAAAATCTCAAGGCAGCCGCTGCCGGAGAAAACTACGAGCATACAAAGATGTACCCTGAGTTTGCCAGCATAGCAGAGGAAGAAGGTTTCCATGAAATAGCGTCTGTATTCAGAGCAATAGCGGTTGCAGAAAGACAACATGAGAAACGATATCTGGCTTTCCTTGAGAACGTTGAGAAGGATAGAGTTTTCAAACGAGAAAAAGTTGTAAAGTGGAAATGCAGGAACTGCGGATATATCCATGAAGGAGCTGAAGCACCAGAAGAATGTCCAGCATGTGCACATTCAAGAGCATATTTCGAACTGTTGAGTGAGAACTATTAGATGTGGCAAAATTTTTAAAGTAAGGCGGTGTAGAAATATTTTTATTTAAAATAAAACTGGCATAGAGTTGGTGCTATAAAATTATAAAAAAAATAAAAGAGGTGTTAAAAGTGAAAGATGTGAAGATCAGGGTTTTTGGTATTTCTGGAAGTCCAAGAAAAGGATCGACTGATTATGTAGTTAGAGACGCTTTAAGATATGCTGAAGAGAAGTATCATGCAGAAACTGAATACTTCTCAGCTCATAACAAGACTTTAAATTTCTGTA
>DTXE01000267.1 GCA_012962595.1 Syntrophaceae bacterium
TATGACTTATGAAATCTTAACAATGAGTTCACTCATACTATATTCATCTACTTGCATTGTTTTTAATTTCAAGTTAGTTACACTATAAAAACACGGCCAAAGGGAAGACCTTGGAAGGTTAAAAAATAGGATGTGTCCCTATTTATCGTACTAAGGAGGTGATTTTGGGACTTCAAAAAGTTCAATTTCGGTGATAGCTAATAATATTATAGTGTGTTATAATGGGAATTGATGCCGGCTTTTGAGACCTTTGAACACGGAGCAGATGTGGGAGTGAGGGGATTTGGTAATACCCTAGAAGAGGCCTTTGCCAACGGGGCCAAGGCCATGTTTTCGGTGATGGTGGATATAGAGAGAGTGGAAGCTAAGGATACCTTTGAAATCGAGTGTTCATCCTATGATTTAGAGACACTGTTTGTAGAATGGCTCAACCGGCTTTTGACTTTGGCAGGTACCGAAAGGGTGGTATTTTCGGAATTTCGAGTCCACATCAAAGACTATAATCTTAAAGCTCTTGCTTTGGGCGAGAGATTTGACCCTAAAAGACATGAACCTAGTGTGGAGGTAAAGGGGGCAACTTATAGTATGTTGAAGGTGGAAAAGAAAAATCATCAGTTTATGGCACAATGTGTGGTGGATGTGTGAAGGGGGTTTAGGCGTATGGAGATTAGACATTTAACAAAAATAAATGATTTTTTGTGGGAGATTCCAAAAAAGGGGGAGATGAAGGTTCCGGCCCTCATCTTTGCCAGCCAAAAGCTCATAGAGGAGATGGATGAAAAGGTAAGGGAACAACTAACCAATGTAGCCTGCCTTCCAGGTATAGTTTCTGCCTCTATAGCTATGCCTGATGCACACTGGGGGTATGGTTTTCCTATAGGTGGTGTGGCAGCCTTTGATCCGGATAAGGGGGGTATCATATCGGTAGGTGGTGTGGGTTACGACATATCCTGCGGCGTCAGAACCCTTAAGACCGGTCTTACCAAGGATGAAATTATGCCCCATTTAGAAAATTTGATTAATAGGCTCTTTGCGGTAGTACCTGCGGGCGTAGGTTCTGAAGGGAAGATTAGGCTGACACCTGCCCAGATCGATGAAGTGTTGCTTGGAGGGGCCCAGTGGGCCGTTAAAAAGGGATATGGAATTAAGGAAGACCTTGAATGGATTGAGGAGAAGGGTAGGGTGGATGGAGCTGACCCAAGTAATGTTTCTGACGCAGCCAAAAAACGTCAATTTAGAGAGGTGGGAACCTTGGGCTCTGGCAATCACTATCTTGAGATTCAGTATGTAGCGGAGGTTTATGATCAAAGGGCTGCCCAGGATTTAGGGATTAGAGAACAGGATATTTTGATTGCCATTCATTGTGGCTCAAGGGCTCTAGGCCACCAGATCGGGACAGACTATATCAAGATCTTAGGAGAGGCATCCAGAAAATATAATATTCCCATCAGAGAAAGGGAATTGGTTTGTGCCCCCATAAATTCCCCTGAAGGGATGCGGTACTATTCCGCCATGGCATGTGGTATCAACTGTGCACTGGCTAACCGGCAGGTAATTTGCCATTTGGTGAGGGAAGTCTTTTCAGAGGTCATCCCCCAAGCTCATATAAGGATACTATATGATGTGAGCCACAATACCTGTAAGATCGAAGAGCATATGGTGGATGGAAAAAGGAAGCGCCTCTATATTCATAGAAAAGGCTCTACCAGAGCCTTTGGTCCCGGGAGAAAAGAACTCCCCCAAGCATACCAGAATGTAGGACAGCCTGTATTAATTGGAGGTACCATGGGGACATGCTCATTTATCTTAGTGGGTACAGAATATGGGCTGGAAAGGGCCTATGGTTCTGCGTGTCATGGCGCAGGCCGAGCCATGAGTCGAAAGGCCGCTATTAAGAGGTGGAGAGGTAAGGATGTAATTAAGGATCTGACACAAAAGGGTATAATTGTTAAGGCCCATTCCTTTAAAGGAATAGCTGAGGAGGCACCTTATGCTTATAAGGATGTGGTTGGCGTAGTGGATGCTACCCATAATGCACAACTGGCTAAAAAGGTAGCTCTCCTCAAACCACTTGCCTGCATAAAGGGATAATTTAAGAGTAATATATTGAAATTACAGTAGATTTCTGAGGTTAGGCCATTATAAAGGTTGGGTGTTGCGGTTTTCCTAAGGCAAAGGGTATCTATTATCAGCAATTCAAGGTTGTTGAGATTCAGCAAACCTTCTATCAGATTCCTAGAGTAAGCACGGTCCAAAAATGGAGGGAGGAGGCACCACCTGACTTTGAGTTTACCCTAAAGGCCTGGCAGCTCATTACCCATCCTTCTCAGAGCCCTACATACCGCCGTTTAAAGATTCAGA
>DTXE01000268.1 GCA_012962595.1 Syntrophaceae bacterium
TTCCTCATTATCTGGAATTATACATTTTTACCAGATCAAAGCAATGTCAGATTGGATGGATTTATATGAGGAAAATTTTAGGAATGGGTGATGCAGTACTTTAGTTATGTGCCCGGAATGTTATAGAAAAGGCTATCACTACTAACTACACCTTGAGAACCCGCAGAATCGGCACACAAGGCATCCGTTATCTGGTTCAAGAGTTCCGCCACAGTCGGGGCAGGCCCCCATAGTCAAGCCAAAAGTGCTGACTCCGGAATGGGTATACCCGTTGATCACCTTTGATATGGCATCAGGGCAAGAGAGGACTTGATGACCATTCTGCCAAGCAGGAGAGGGACATCTAATACCTGCAAGTTGTTTGATGACTGATTCAACCTTGATACCACTTCTCAAGGCCAGAGAGATAAGTCTTCCCGTAGCCTCATTTTGACAGGCAGCACATCCTCCGGTCTTTCCCATCTGGGCAAAAACTTCGCATATGCCCTTATCATCGGAATTAATGGTAACATAAAGTCTCCCACAACCGGTATTAATGCGCTCGGTGACACCTTGTGTCCGGATAGGACGGGGACGGGGCTCCAGTCCCTTCTCCTCTTCCTTCCTCTGGATATTGAGAACCTGTTTGTCCCGGCTTCTATCCCGATAGATGGTGATCCCCTTACATCCTTCATAGTAGGCCATTAAGTAGGCCTCTTTGATATCCTCGGGTGTGGCGTCATGGGGAAAATTGATGGTCTTGGATACCGCATTATCGGTATGCTTCTGGAATGCTGCCTGAATCCTGATGTGCCACCGAGGATCAATATCATGGGCGGTAACAAAGATTCTTTTTATATCATGGGGTATTTCATCTATCTTTTGGATGCTCCCTTGCTCTGCTATCCTTCTCATCAGGTCTTCACTATAAAATCCCCTTCGTTTAGCTATTTCCATAAACAAGGGGTGAACCTCTAAAAGCTCATTACCATCCAGAACCTTTCTTATATACGATATAGCAAACAGTGGTTCTATCCCGCTTGAGCAACCAGCTATGATACTTATAGTGCCTGTAGGGGCAATAGTGGTGGTTGTGGCATTACGCATAAA
>DTXE01000269.1 GCA_012962595.1 Syntrophaceae bacterium
CTGGTAAGCTCTTTTAAGACTGCTTTCATCATTGTAGAGTCTAAGTATGGTGAAATGGTAGCTAACATAAGGTCGTGTTCTGTAACACCAGGAGGTAATACTTCTCCTTCCTTCCCTTCCATTTTCGGCTGTCCACCAAAAGAATACATTAAGATAGCCCTAGCAATCCGTGTAGCTGGGTTTTTTGCCTCTGTAAAAATTTTATCGATTCGCATAACTTGCGCGTTTGCACCTATGAAATCTGCCTCCAGAACCGCCTGGTAAGGCTCCCTCTGTCCAACCTCTGTGAAAAATGCACTTCTAACCTCTGGCTCATCTATAGGTATATCGTTGGCAGACACTAAATACTCACGACTATTGCGACTTTTTAGAGTTCTTAACACCACTGCAAGAAATCTTAAGACCCCCCTTGTCCTCTGAAAATCTGGTATTGATGCCCATCTTTCTCTCATCAAATCTATGAGTGCTGGGTGAAAAGGATAGGCGAGTGCAAATCTTTCCCGATATTTTATAATTCTTTCTTCAACTTCACGCCGTTCTGCCTCAGAAGGAACATAGGAAAGGATGTTTCTTTTTATAGTATCCACATAGTTATTTGCAACCTTATTAGCTATATCCTCATTTGGCAGCTCTGCAAGAAGCCTTTTTCTCAGCACTGGAAATATCTCATCTCCTCTTATAGGCTCTCTCTTTGCATCCACACGGGATGCAAGATGGTCAAGGGTGGCAAGAATCTCAACATCGCCAAAAAATTCCCTTGCACTTGCCTGTAAGGAATAGATGAGACAAGCATTCCTTGAACCTGAAATTTCTGTTGTGAGAGTTTGGATGAACTCTAAAGCCTGTCTGTAAAGTGTAGATTCACCCACTCTTTCACCCATCGAACGCTCCAAATATCTTGAAACTTCATCAAGTAAAATAAGCGTGGGTTTATCTCCAATAATTTTTTTGACAATCTCCCCACCTGGTGCAACTCTTTTCTGGTCTTGCTCTTCTATTAGTTTATAGGCGCCCAATTGCCAAGCGAGAAAGCCCCAGATTGTGCGAATCCGGGGGACGACAGACGTCTCGTCTGTCAGTCCAGAAACTGCATCAAATTTCTCGCCATCAAAAACCGC
>DTXE01000270.1 GCA_012962595.1 Syntrophaceae bacterium
CAGTATACATGGGGGCTTTTGGGGGTAAGGTTTATCATCTCCCAAAGGATGGTCAATACTCTAACTATTCAAACTAGAAGATATGGAGAATTAGGAAGATTTATTAATTAAATTTAGGAATTGAAAGGAAGTGAAGGTGTTATGAAAGGTAAAAGGTATTTAATAGTTCTTGGCTTAGTTATTCTCCTTTGTGGAGTTTATTTTTTGAATCTAAGTCGGGCAGGAGAAAATGAGAAAGGTTGTTTTTCGAATAGTCTGCATTATACCACGGAGGGAATGCGGTATTGGTATGAGGAACAAGGAGGATTTAAAAATATTACACAAATTCCTTACAGTAAGCTAGCTTGCAAGAATTGCCATGCCAACTCTTGTGAAAAATGCCATCTTGAAAAGAAAGAGGGAGCCTGTTCTTACACTGTAGCTCAGGCTAGGAAAATGGACACCTGTTTGGCTTGTCATGCTAGGGCAAAATTAACCTTTAAGTTTGGTAAAGAAAATGGTTCGTTGGATATTCATGTGAAGAATGGAATGGTCTGTGCCGATTGCCATAAAGCAGAGGATATACACGGGGATGGCAAGTTTTATCATTCTATGCGCCAGCCAGGAGCGGTTAAGGCCTCTTGCAATTCCTGCCATGAGCCCGATAAAAGTCATCGTGCTCATACCATACATAAGGGGAAGTTGGATTGTACTGCATGTCATGTTTCCAATACCCTGAGTTGTATGAATTGCCATTTTGAGCAATTTCTAAAAACTAAAGAGAAAAAAGGGAACTTTTTCCCCGTGCAAAGCTGGACCCTTTTGATAAATTACAACGGCAAGGTAACCACTGGAAATGTTCAGACATTAGTTTATAAACAGAAGAAATTCATCACTTATACACCCTATTTTACTCATGCCATTCAACCAAAAGGTAGAGCCTGTGCTGAGTGTCATGCAAACGAGGCAATGGAACTTATCAAAGACCATAGATCAATACCTATGCTGCAGTTTGTGAATAACGAGATTGTTCCCTGGAAAGGTGTTGCTCCGGTTGTTCCTGAGAAGCTAGAATGGGTTTTCTTAGATAAAAAAGAAGACAGGTGGATTCCTCTTAGGAACAGAGAAGCGCCCATGGTTCAATTTTCGGGATACGGAGAGCCTCTTACAAATGAACAGATAGAAAGGCTTTTGAAATCGCAAAAATAACTAACCGCTTCTTTGTGATACATAGCCATTTTTACTTGCTGGGATGGTTTGATTCAGTTCCAAAAACCTTCCAGCAGTTAGAGATTTTTAATAAAGAGGAGATTTCTCTATGTCGCTACAACTTATGGACCTATTGCCTGTTGATGAATGGATAGAACTCTCTAAGGAGATTAATAAGAATTTTGGATTGCAGGCCGTGACCTTCGATAAGGACGCAAATGCATTGCATAAGCCTCCAGTATGGGCCAATGTATTATGCCCTTTGATAAAGGGAGATAAAGAAGGGGGCGCGTTTATCTGTGCCCAATCGCATATAGTTATGGCAAATAAGGCGAAGGTGGAAAGAAAACCGGTTGTGGAAGACTGCAATGCCGGTTTTGTCAAGGTAGTTGTACCCGTATTTGTAGGTGATGATTTTCTTGGTGTTACCGGCGGGTGCGGTCTTGTCAGAGAGGATGGCGAGGTAGATACCTTTTTTGTGGCTAAGACACTGCACAAAAATGAAGAAGAAGTCAGGGATCTTCTCAGTCGTGTCAAGACCATCTCTCCCCAGAAGCTGGAGGAGTTCGTTAGCTATATCCAACTGAGGGTAAAAGAGATTGTTCAAGATTTTGAGAGGAAAAAGGGATAATGGAACGGTTTCGGAAATACATAGATAGGACTGTCAATATAGAAAATGTAAAAAACTCAAATCGGCTCGATGCCTTTGAAGTTACATGCAGATACTTACCAGATCCTCCAGAGGATTTTGATGAGTTTGAGTTTGCCACCGATTTTAAGGGTAGCAGAGATCTCGGTATAATGGTCACTGTAGAGTTAGGTAAGGTTAAGAAGATCCTTTTTGGTTTGATTGATCCAAAAAACCCAGATATTATCAGACCCTTGAGCGAATCCCAGATAGCAGAGCTTTTAGCGCAGAGGGGGAATCAACTGGTTAGATTTTTCGACTACATCACCCAGTAAAAGCTTCCATCCCATAAAATCCGTAGTAAAAAACAATACCTTAAGTTGATAACCGATTAACTGACCTTACAATGAGCCCATGCAATTTGCAATATTATCATGGCATAAAGTTGCACTTTTGCAATCTATAGGAGTTTCTTGCAGGTTCTTTAATCTGCCTTTCTGTAGCATAATCTCCAGTATCTCCTGAGGATAACGAACTTTGGCATAGAGTGTGCTTAAGATTGGCGGTATGAAGTTAGAAGATCTCTTATCACAGAAAAGAACCGCCATCTTAGAAAAATGGTTTGATGCCATATTGGAGACCTATCCTGCTGATACCTCAAGGTTTTTAAGGAAGCAAAAGGGCCGGTTTGTTAATCCGGTAGGATACACCATCTTCCAGGGGATAGAAGGTCTTTTTGAGGAACTTCTCCAGGGGATGGATTCTGACAAAACTTCTCTCTTTCTCGACAATATTATTAGAATTAGAGCAGTCCAGGATTTTTCTCCCTCCCAAGCTATGGCTTTCATCTTCCTTCTAAAAAAGGTGATTAGAGAGGAAATTAAGAGTGAGATTGGGGAAAACCAGATATCTGAAGAGTTATTAATATTTGAGTCCAAAATAGATAAACTAGCCCTTCTCTCCTTTGACATATATATGAAATGTCGGGAGAAGGTCTATGAAATCAAGGTAAGCGAGACAAAACGTATGTTATTCGGCTTACTGAAAAGGGCAAATCTAATATATGAGATACCAGAGCAAAGACCACATGTCAAACGACCACACTAATAGCCTAAATTTGAAAACAAGAGAAGCTCAATTATAAAAAGGAGGAGTGAAAGATGGCAAAGACCTTGGAGCAAGATGAACTGTTATCGACGATAGATTACAAACCTCCCAAAAAAGGCTGGATGGAGACCAAGCCTTCGTTTAAACCAGGCACCTATTGCTATGCTGCACTGCCAAAAAATCTTGAGGTCATTGACTTCCCTGCCCCAGAATGGTCACCAACTGATGAAGACTGGAAACTACCCCCAAACTGGAAAGAGATAATCCTAGAGGGGATGAAAGACCGGCTTAGTAAGTACCGGACCTTTAAGCTCTTTATGGATATATGTGTGAGATGTGGTGCCTGCGCTGACAAGTGCCACTTCTTTATTGGCGGTGGGGACCCCAAAAATATGCCTGTTGGTAGGGCAGAGCTTCTGAGGTCCATATATAGAAGGTATTTCACAACGGCAGGAAAGGTCCTGGGGAAGCTTGCCGGAGCAAGGGAACTTACGGAGGATGTGCTGAAGGAGTGGTGGTACTATTTCTACCAGTGCACCGAATGCCGCCGCTGCTCGGTTTTCTGCCCTTATGGCATTGATATGGCTGAAATCACCATGATGGGCAGGGAACTCCTCTATTTGCTTGGTCGTGGCATCAACTGGGCCCTTGAGCCTGTGGCCAAGTGTTATAAGACAGGAAATCACATGGGCATCCCCCCTCAGGGATACAAGAGTATCATCGAATTTTTTGCAGACGAGATATATGACATAACGGGCATCAAGGTGGAACCAACCTTCAACAGGAAGGGTGCCGAGATACTGTTTATCATTCCTTCTGGTGATGTGTTCGGGGATCCTGGCACCTTCACCCTCATGGGCTATATGATGACCTTCCACCATGTGGGACTAGACTACACCTTTAGCACATATGCCTCGGAGGGTGGGAACTTCGGTCTATTCACCTCACATGAAATGATCAAGAGGCTTAACGCCAAGATGTACGCCGAGGCTAAGAGATTGGGGGTGAAATGGATCCTTGGAGGAGAATGTGGCCACATGTGGAGGGTATGTAATCAATATATGGAAACTATGAATGGCCCTGCCGATTTTCTTGAGGAGCCAGTCTCTCCTATTACAGGTACCAAATTTGAGAATGCAAAAGCCAGCAAGATGGTTCACATCTCTGAATTCACTGCCGACCTTATCAGGCATAATAAACTGAAGATAGATAAGAGCAGAAACGACCACGTGATAGTAACCTACCATGACTCCTGCAACCCCGCTAGGGCCATGGGGCTTTTTGAGGAGCCGCGATATATCATCAGAAATGTTTGCAACCATTTCTATGAGATGCCAGAGGAAACCATCAGGGAGAGGACCTTCTGCTGCGCCGGTGGGGCCGGCTTAGGTACAGACGAAAACATGGAAATGAGGATGAGAGGAGGGCTCCCCAGGGCAAGCTCCGTAAGGTATGTTCATGAAAAACACGGGGTGAATCGACTTGCCTGTATGTGTGCCATTGATAGGGCCACCCTTGTAACCATGATGGAATACTGGGTTCCCCAGGTGGCAGTCACCGGCGTTCACGAACTGGTGGCGAATTCCCTGGTTTTTGATGGGGAGAAGAAGCGAACAGTAGGTCTGCGTGGCGAACCCCTCAAAGGATATGAGGGAGCGGAAGAAGGTTAGGGACTGGGATTTAGCGCCTAAGGTACTAACTAGACTCCCGTAGCGTTAGCTCATCTTGTGGGCTTGGGCAAGCCAGTTTTTTGATACGTTGAGTCTACGTACCTTAGGCAGAATTATATCAAAAATAGAAAGGAGGTAGGAGATATGCCGACTGTAGAGTATAAGGGAAAGGTGTATGAGGTGGATGAAGATGGTTTCCTGGCTGGTGGTCTGGAGGTATGGGAGGAAGACTGGGTTGACTATGTTAAGACTATCGAGGGAATCCCTGAGGTGACAGATGAGCACTGGGTATGCATCAAGTTTTTGCAGGATTATTATAAAAAGAATGGAATTGCTCCTCCAGTCAGAACCTTCTCTAAGACCGTGGGTAAACCGCTAAAAAGGATCTATGAGCTTTTTCCATCTGGACCTGGCAAAGGTGCCTGTAAGATGGCTGGCTTGCCCAAGCCCACAGGATGCGTCTAAAGATTACGCCCCCTCTAAAGCAGAAG
>DTXE01000271.1 GCA_012962595.1 Syntrophaceae bacterium
AGTTTAGTAATATATGATTCAGGATACAGGATTCAGGATACATAATGATTATTCCTCTGAAATCTCTTTTCTATCTCCCATCTTTGTATCTTGTATCCTGTATCTTGTATCTTGCAGTTCTACATATTCTCTATCTCTGTCCAATGACAATCTACATGTGCACTATATTTTACCATCTCTAGTAATATCCGCACCCTTCCATTGGGTGCTGGTGGCCTTTCTAACATCCCTATCAGATCTTTAAAAGGTCCTTTTCTTATTCTTACCCATCTACCTGGTTTGAGTCTTATATTCTGCTCAATGACACCACATCCGTTGGAGCGTTCTTTAATCAAATCGATGACATCATCTTTTATGGGAATAGGGTGTCCATTCCCTAAAATCTTGGACACCCCTGGAGTGTATTTTACTAAGTGATGACAGTAAGGGTCGTCAAAGTTGGAGTGGACAAAGATATAGCCAGGAAAAAGGGGCTTTAGGGTAAAGTGACCATTACCTTTTTTACGGCTGAGGCTTTTAATCTTAGGGTTAAAGACCTCAAATTTGCCACGTTTAAGCTGTAGTTCAGCAAAGTCTTCCTTACAGGGCTTAGTCCGAACTACATACCACTTTAACTCATTACCCATCATGAATGACCCCTATCTCCATAGGCCTTAACCTAATATTCAAAAATAACCTTTGCCCTTTGAGCGAACTTAAAAAATATCTGACACGGATTTCACTGATTACACTGCCCTTTATGAAATGGAAGCATTGTTTGAACAATGACATCATTGTTCAAACAATCTAAACCTAACCCGTGGCCATCTGTAATCCGTGTCTAAAAAAGAAATTCCTGGTTTATCAAGCCAATATCATAGCCTTACAATCTTATATTCGGGAATACCCAACCTAATAAGAGTCTTCATATCCTGTTCCACATCTTCCAGCTTGGTCAATAAGATGCGATCAAATTCTATCTTTTCAATATTCTCTGCACCCCGAATGTCCTGAACCTTGTATCCAAAGAAATTCTTCTTATCTGTATCATCCATCACAGCCGCTAATTTTAACCGGTGGTTTTGAACTAGGAGGTAAGCCAATTCAGCGACCTCTCCGCATCCATAAAAGGCAATGCTTTTAACCCCATCTTGTTCTAAATTTCCGTATAAACTTGTTAGTATACTCCTGATATTCTTATAGAAGTGAACCGAGTATTGAATATACTCATAGGTAAGGCGGGTTTTTTCAGCGAATCCTTTAGGGGTAAGTAAATACTTTACTCTATTTCTAGGGATAGTTGTGATTTTGAAGTAGCCCTTCCGATAAAGCCTTTTTATAAAGGTGTTTACTAACCCTAAAGACACACCAAGCTTTTTGGCCAGCTCCCTTTGACTGGTACTGCCATTTTTCCCTATCTCCTCAAGGATTCTTAATGTCTGAAGATCTTTTGGCTTCATAATATGGTTTAAGATTTAGGCATTAGCAGTGTTCAAAATGTGAACGTTCAAATTTTGAACATTCTAGTCTGGTTTCCTTGTTTGTCAAGAAAAAATTGAGAAGGCTTATCTAAAGGACAGGGAAACTTTATTATCTTCCTATCCCAAAGTATTCAAATCCTCTTTCCTTAAGCTCTTTGGGATCATATTGATTTCTACCATCAAAGATAACAGGTCTTTTAAGCAAGGATTTGATCCTATCAAAGTCGGGGTTTCTGAAAAGGTTCCATTCGGTGATAAGGGCTAGGGCATCTGCCCCTTTTAAGGTATCATAGGCATTATCAAAAAAGGTTATATAGGGGTTATCTGCAAATATCTGCTTTGCCTGCCCTATGGCCATGGGATCAAAGGCATGAACCTTAACCCCTTCCGATGTAAGCAGCCCAATGATTATACGTGATGGGGCCTCTCGCATATCGTCAGTATTGGGTTTAAAGGAAAGGCCCCAAATCCCAATTATCTTATCATGTAATCCACCCTTATCCTTGAAGTAATCAATTATCCTATGAGCCAGAAGTCTTTTCTGCCTTTCATTAACATCTTCAACCGCTTGCATGAGCTGGGCACTATATCCGCATTCCTTGGCTGTGGCGATTAGTGCCTTGAGGTCCTTGGGAAAACATGATCCACCATATCCCACACCTGGATAGATAAAGTGATAACCGATGCGGTGGTCAGACCCGATGCCCTTTCTCACCATACCTACATCTGCCCCTACATGTTCGCATATGTTGGCTATCTCATTCATGAAGGATATCTTTGTGGCCAACATGGCATTGGCTGCATACTTGGTCATCTCCGCAGATCTCACATCCATCACTATAACCTTGTCCCGCGTCCTAGCAAAGGGTGCATAGAGGGCCCTCATAATCTCCGCAGTTCTTACATTGTCTGTTCCCACAACAATCCGATCAGGTTTCATAAAATCGGATATGGCGTCACCCTGCTTGAGAAATTCTGGGTTGGCAACCACGTCAAACTCGATGTTTCTTTTTCTTCTATCAAGTTCACTCTGTATAACGTCTCTAACCTTTTCTGCGGTGCCTACAGGAACCGTGGATTTATCAACAATGATTTTGTACTCTTCCATACATGCCCCAATATCCTGAGCTACAGAAAGAACATGAGCGAGATCCGCCGAGCCTTGTCTATCAGGAGGTGTTGGAACAGCAATAAAGATAATAAGTGATTCGGCCACCCCTTCTTCAAGATTGGCAGTAAACTTCAGCCTACCCTCTTGATAATTCCTCTTGAGTATGACATCTAATCCTGGCTCATATATGGGAATTATTCCTTTTTTAAGACCTTCTATTCTCTCATCTGACTTGCCCACGCATATGACGTCATTGCCCATCTCGGCAAAACAGCTTGCCGTAACCAGCCCTACATAGCCTGGTCCTACAACACAAAGCTTCATGGTCTCTCCCCTTCTGGAAAATGGAAATTTTCTATTTTCTGCTTTATGGTGTTCTCTAGACTGTTTGGTTAGGGTTAATAAGCTAAAGCAAAAAATATGTCAACAATTAACCTCCTTTCGATTTTTTAATAGAAAGGTAACCTTCATGACACAACTTTGCCACATAAATGAAAAAATATGGATTTAACCTAGCTTAGGTTCTAAACGTTTTTTGGTTAGTTTACGCCCATAGAATCATTTGAGGAGGTGGAACATGAAAAAAGCCAAGTGGATGCTATGCCTATTTGTGGCAAGTATTTTCCTGTGTTCAAATGTGGCTCATGCCACTAATGCTCTTCTTGAGAAGTTGGTAGAAAAGGGTTATATAACGGAGGAGGAGGCAAGGGATATAGAGAGGAGTGAAAGGGAAGAGAAAGAAAAGGAGAAGAAAGACCTAGTCTCTCTGCTTAAGCCTTTTAAGGGGGTAGAATATGTTAAGGTAGGTGCACTGGGTTATGTAGATTTTTCTGCAGGAGAGCAGTGGAGGGGAACGAGGGGAAATCCTGAGAATTTCCATAGGAACAGATGGAAGATCACCCGTGGTTATCTAAATATTAAGGTGAAGAATACACCCTGGTTAGGCTTCAGAATTACTCCAGATGTCCATCTGGATGACTTCGGAGACGTCAAGCTAAGGATAAAGTACTATTATGCACAATTTAACCTCCCTTGGAAAAACTCACTGTTCAGCAAGACCTGGGTGGAAATAGGCCAAGGACACTTTCCATTACTTGACTATCAAGAGCATATAAATCCTTATCGCTGCCAGGGAACTATGTTTCAAGAAAGGTTTCATAACTTCAACTCTGCCGATAGAGGAATAGGAATCATTGGCTTACTTGGAGGTGAGGTGAGAGAGGATTACCAGAAATCTGTGGAGTTCGGGGACAAGTACCCTGGCAAATATGGAAGCTACCACATCGGGTTTTACAACGGATGTGGTTATCATGCTAAAGAGCAGAATAATAATAAACC
>DTXE01000272.1 GCA_012962595.1 Syntrophaceae bacterium
AATGATTTCCTCCCGTGTAACCTCTATAAATTTTGGATTTATTATGCCTAACATGGCGAGGCTTATGAAGATATCTCTCATCTGCGGCGTGCCTGGCTGTAGGTTTATGAAGAATTCAGAGGCCTCATTTTTAACCTCCTCCCTGATCTTTAGTACTTCCCTTCTTACCTCCGGATATAATTCTCGGTGATCTGTCGGGTTCATCACCATTATAGGCCTGACAAATACCTCGATATCTGAAAAGTTTTTTAGTATATCGTGTTCTAACCAGAACTTTGTTTTGACACCGCCTATTTGGGTGCCTTGGAGATTAGGACGGTCAGCCGTAGGGAGAAGATAGATCTTAAGTGGTGACTGTTCGTATGTGGTGAGCACTCTAAAAAAACTTAAGATGGGGCCTTCTTTTACTCCGATTTGGGAGGGTTCGTAGTTCTCGCCAAATTTTTTGACTAGGTCATTATACTTGATACACAAGCCATCTTCCAACTTCCAGTGTGGATCTCGCTCTCCCACTGCCATAATGTAAATCTTCATATCCTTTTTTTGCTCCTGACCCAATTCTTCCTTAGTTTCTCTCTACATTCCCTCCGGAAATTCTCTTCTAAAACCTTATGCACTTAAAAATTCGGAGCTTTCAGATAGTTAAGATACCTTTTCCCATAGAGGTATAAATTTTTGAAAAATTCCCTCTTCATCTTGCTATCAAAAATGCCGGCAAATGCCTTTATTTACTTGCTTACATAGGAGTTGGCATCCTTCTCACCTGACCCATGCCCATGGTAGTCTTGTATCCTATCCCTGCATAGAAGGCGAAGTCGCAAAGTAGATGGATTATCCTTTGCCAGATATCATCCCCGTACTTCTTCAAAAGAAACTCACATTCGCCTGTAAATCCAACCTGCCTATAATTGCCAAAGTCAAGCATATGAGTTCTAAGCTTATATCTTGAAATATGTATATATTTTTCTGCTATCTCAGCTATATCATCACCCAAAAAGATAGGAGAATATCTGTTCCACTTCTGGGCCAGGCCATAAAAGACAAGCCTTGGCAATGGAAGAGGGATATTCTGCCCTTGAGAGCGGAAGGTAGTGGGAGAATAGAACTTCAATCTGATCTTAGGAAATATATCCTTTCCTTCTGCCACCCTTTGGTTATACAGATCTTCATATGTTGCAGATTTTGCCCAAGCATGTCCCCCTGCCTCCTTAGCAATCTTTACAATTTCAAACCTGCCATCTGAGATAGCGACAGCGTTTAGCGTCTTTTCATCAAGATTCAATAATAATTGAGAGAGATTATTATTGAGGCTAGTAATCCTCATCCAGTATTCCTTACCCCTAGAGGCGAGTAATCTTTTTCCCTCAGATGTGAATTCACCTTGCAGGAGTGATACAGTAAAAGGCTTATCCTTTTTATCCGAATGTAATTCCTCTGTCAGGGCTTTATCTTTGCTGCTTACAATTTCTAGGAAACAGGCATGCCCAAAATTCCCCAAGGTTGCAGGAAGAATCAAATCTTCCTCAGGCCTGAGCACTAATACTAAGCTAGCGAGAGGGGTCATATTCTCATTCCCAGTTCCTCTGCCTTCCTAAGATGCATTTCTGCCTTTTCAATATCCTCACCTTCTTCTTTTAACATTGATCCATAGGCATGGTGTGTATAGGCATTTTCAGGATCTAACTTCAAAGATTCTTCAAATAGCTCTTTGGCCCTCTCAATATTCCCCATCTTAGCTTCTACATTCGCCCAGGTATTATAGGTGATAATACATTCTATGAACTCTTTCTTTCCTTCTGAATATTTCCATATCTTTAATGCCCTTTTAAATTTTTCCCTTGCATCATCAACTCTTTCCATCCTTGTCATAAGCCTTCCAAAGGAATTCAGGGTAGGGATATTATTTCTATCTCTAGAAAGGGCCTCCTTTAGCCATTTTTCAGCTTCATCAAATTCTCCAGCTTCTATATATATTTCAGCAAGACTGCTAAGAATATAGGGATTATCTGGATGAAGTGTTAGCACCTCTCTTAATAAGGCTTCTGCCTTATCAGGATTTCCCTTCTTGTTTTGCATAACCCCTGTAGAAACAAGGGTCTTAATATTGTAAGGGTCGATCTCAAGGATTTTTTTAAAATAACGCTCGGCCTCTTCAAACCTTCTCTTATCTCCTAAAAGCTCGCCAATAGCATTTAGTGTATGGAGATTTTCCGGATCAATCTTAAGTACTTCTTCAAAAAGCTCCAATGCCTTTTCAAAATGCCCCCTTTCTTTATACATCATTCCCATAGCATTGAGGGTTGGGATATTCTCAGGGTCTATTTCAAGCGCATTCTTGAATGCCTCTAATGACTTTTCATACTCCCCTCTCCTTGCCTCCATCGTTCCCAAGACATTATAGGCATATACGCTCTTGCCATTGCTTAGCCTAATTGCCTCATTCAACAACGCATTGGCCATCCGATAACTTCCATATCTGGCTTCAAGGTCTGCGAAGGACACGAGGACAAAGATATTTTTATCATCTATGCCTTTAGCCATGGAGTATAGTTTTCTTGCTTCCTCATATTCTCCCTTTTCTCCTTCCATATCAGCCCAACTCTGCCATAGATAGATATTTTTAGGTTCTATTTTTAAACCATTTCTAAAGATCCTTCTGGCCTCATCATATTTCTGCCACCTGCCGAGCATATATCCATAGGCATGAAGGAGAAAGATATTCTTGGGGTCTCTTTTAATGCCTTCCTTAAACACCTCCTGGGATTCTGGATACATATAGAGACATTCAAAGATTTTACCCCAGGCCAAAAGTTCTACACTTGTGCCTTCTCTCCAGATCCTATCTATATGAGCTCCTACCTCAGGATAAATTTTCTTTGCCAATTGTTTACAGCTTTTCTGGATAAATGCGTGAAATAGTTTTATGACCGTGTAGCGTTCTTTCTTATCTTTGGGGTCTATAGAGTTAATAACCCTCCTATAACCTGAAATAGTATCACCTTCCTTAAGTCCTTCTTTTAGCATCTTCCATGCCACAATCTCGCCTTTGGTGCTAACCAAAATAGCAGGAGGGCTTTCTCTTTCGATCCAGTAAAGAAACCCTCTGGCATCATCTACAAGGTTTGCGGTGGTATCCTCATCCTTGTTGAGCGCCTTTGTAAGGAGAGAAAGGGGGAGGGGAACACCAAAGGCATCGAATATACAAACAAGGAAATAGAGATCCCTTATTTCATCTCTTACCTCTACCTTTATTTTGCAAGGTTCCTTTATTGGTTTATCAATGGTATAAAAATAGTGAGGGATAGGAATTGTAACCTTTTCCCACTCAGTAACCAATCCTGTAGCAATTATTATATGGCCTTTTGAATTGGACTCTAAGAATTCGATAAAGTTTGAAAACCTTAGGGCATTATCTATAAGAATATAGGGATAATCTGTATCGATAAAAGGGGCAGTGAGGGAATTTACTAACCTTACCTTTTTATTTGCCTTTTTTAGTCTCGCATAAAGTAATAGGAGAAGTAAGGCAGCAAGTTCCCCCTGGCCTTCATAATAACGGAGGCCCAGTAGCCCTGTTCCTCCATCCTTTAGGAAGGAGATAATTTTGTTACAGTGTTCCTCTAATTCCGTTGGACTAAAGCCAAAGACTGGTGGCACGGGGCGGCCGAGAAGGTAAAGATGGGCTTCTTCTTTCTCGATTTCTTTTAATTCTGTGATTATCTCATCTTCCATAACTCGCTCAACCTTTCTCATATCTTTTCTTTAGCCTATTGTATGGCTCCCTTCCATCCCTTTTACTAAAATTCTTCCACTTCTCTCTTAAACGTCTATTATTAGTATCAAAGGTTCTTCTCTTTAAACCCCTTTTTTCAAAATGATCGTAAACCTCCGGAAACCATTCACCCTTGGCTTGCAAAAAATTCATAAGGGAAACCCTATCTCCCATCGCTTTTTCAAGCCCTAAGAAATGGTCTCTTAGCTGTTTAGACAAAGAGGATAAAAAGTTCTTATAAAGCGTATCAATATCATCCATTATCTCTCCCACAAGAACTCCATTCTCCGCCTCATCACTACTTGGTATTCTGCTCATAATTGTTTCTTCTGTTTCTATCCCTTCCTTATCTTTTGTGCTTTCATCTCCAGCGACGTGAGCTTGTTGTATCTTAACCTCATCCAATACTGCATTGTGACATGCTCCGATTCCACTCACCTTAAGGTAAGACCAGAGACGCCTTGCATCAGGGAAGGAATATTGGGATGGGTTATCTTTCACCCTATCTCTAACACCCATAAGCGCATCGGTTGCAAAGCCTTCAATCTCATCTCTTTCCAGGTAGCTTTCTGGGTTTTTGGGCCATACCTCATTATAGTAATATTTGGCGTCTTCTTTAAAGATCACTGCCTTAAGGGCACGAAAAAGGTTTGTTTCCCATAATAAAGTCCTCTCGGCTTCCTTATCGCATTTTTTCCATCTTTCGATAAGATCTGGTGTAATCTTATCAAAGGCTATTCTATCCACTATAGGCTTTCTCTCAAAGATAGCTTCTTGGTTTAAAGTTCCGAAACTGTGGCTTTCATCTCTCCATACCCAACCCTTGTCTTTGCACCTATGCCAAGATCCTCAAGAGCTTCTCTAAGGCAAGACTCTGCCCAGAGTAAGAGTTTTTTATCCTTTGATGCTATATAAAAATTGAACTTACTGCCTTTGCCGACTGCAAGAAAGGGGATTGGTTTTGGATTTTCACCACCATC
>DTXE01000273.1 GCA_012962595.1 Syntrophaceae bacterium
CCACATAGATAGGGAAGTAGCAGAAGAGGCAGGATATAGATATCTTACTCCTCAGGAATTTGAAAATTTTGCAAAAGTGCTCTAGTTATCCCAATTCAGACTGACTGGGCTATCCAAAGAAATCTTCTTTCCGGTAAACTAGTGGCTTAGCACCCTTGGGTACCCCTGGATATCCAGATTTGTGAGGCCTGCTTCCTTTGCCCATCTTAAGGCTTCATGGTATTCTTGCCGGGTTATTCTCCGGGAGATCTCTGGATACTCAAATGCCTTATACATCGGCCTGTACTGCGACATGATGTTGAGATAGGTGTCTTTGGGAAGGTTTTTCGCTATCCATTCAATTACCTTCCTTGTTCCGCTGACTCCATTTGGCATGACCAGATGACGTATCATCAGCCCTCTGTAGATGAGACCATCACTGGCAGGTTTTGCTACCCCTACCTGACGATGCATCTCGAGTATAGCTGCCTTTGTAATCTCCGGGTAGGTCTCTGAACCCGATGAGTATTTTGCTGCCATTTTGCCATCCCAATACTTAAAATCAGGAAGGTAAATATCGATTATACCGTGGAGCTTTTTCAGTATCTCCAGGCGCTCCCATCCGCAGGTATTATACACCAGAGGAAGTCTCAGACCTTTGGCTGCTGCCCTATCCACCGCAAGAACAATATGCGGAGAGTAATGGGTTGGGGTAACAAAATTGATATTATGACACCCCATCTTTTGAAGGTTGAGCATCATCTCCGCCATATCTTCAATACCTCTGGGCTCCCCTCTTCCCTCCTGGCTGATTTCCCAGTTTATGCAAAACACACATCTAAGCCCGCAATTGGTCAAGAATATGGTTCCGGAACCCCCTTTCCCCACAAGGGGTCTTTCCTCTCCGAAGTGGGGGTGATATGCCGAGATCTCCAGTTGGGAAGAGGCTTGACAGAAGCCCTCATCCCCATTAAGCCTGTTGATTCCACACTCTCTGGGGCAGAGATTACAGCTTTTCATCATGTTCCACAGCTCTTCTCCTCTTTTTTTCAACTCTCCGCTCCTGTGTAGTCTCAAATATCCAGGTTCAAAATCCGGATCAATTTTTGCTGTTTCCTCAACTATGAGTGGCCCCTTTTTCTCATGGTCAAGGATGTCAAACAGATATGTGGGTTTTTCCTCTTTTTTGCATCCAGCACATAGTGAGATAAAGGAAAAACTACATCCTGATATTACTAAATAAAGGCATGTCTTAATAAATTGTCTTCTAGATTGCTCCTTCATGTGAAAATAACTCCTCCAATTTGGAGGCAAGAGGATTTCTTTTTTTGCTAGCTCCTCTTGTTTAAATTCCAAATCCTAAGCACCAAATTCCAAACATATTTTGGTCATTGGGATTTGGTATTTTGAATTTTAATCCCTACCTATATTCCATTTTC
>DTXE01000274.1 GCA_012962595.1 Syntrophaceae bacterium
AATGTTTTTATTGCACATAAAGAAAACTGGCCTGGGATATACTTTTTATCTCCATAATTGTTACCTGGGATAAGGCCCATTTCGAAGATAAAATTGATCTCCCAGTCTTAACCCCGATAGATTTCATAGGTTCCTACTTATGAAAATGCCCTTTGCTCCTTTAGAAATTCCACCTTATTCCCCAGTCTATACCGTCATGTCTCCTGAACTGGCCATGAACCTGGTGAGGTGGAGAATGATAAAACTGGGTGACTTCCTTGGCATCTGGTGCACCCCAGAAGAAATGGCCACCGAGCATCAATAGGCAATCTTCCGTCAGCTCATAGGAAATAGCGGGTTCATATCGGTATCCCTCATTCTCTACCCAGATGAAAAGGCTATTTACAATCAGTCTGTCGTAGGTGGCCCGTATAGGTTTTCTTATAGTAAAGTACACCCCGTCTAAATTATTATTCAAGTCGCCCAATTTCGTCATCATTCCGCCCTTATATTTGAATATCTGATCATGGTCCCATCTCAGAATCAAGGCCATATTGGTAAGCACATAGGTCTCTATCTGCAACCCGGTTGTTAGATGATCAATCCGCTTCACCTGTTCGTTTTGTGCCGTCCAGTCGGCTGTGGCCAATTTTTGGCGCTCGTGCCTCAGATACCGTGCCTCAAGTTTTGCAGCCCATTGTCTTCCCAGCATAGACCATGTCCTATCTGCGCCCAGTCCAAATTTATGCATTCGGTGATGTATTGGATAGACCCGAACCGCACCTCCGCGTGCGGAATAATGTAAGGCAGGAGCAGGATCCCAAGCCCAGAGGTAGTGGAGCGAGACATCCCATCCCTTTTTTAATACCTTTGCCATGAAACCCAATTCGCTATTTTTCATCTTGCGTGCCGGTCTTTTTGTCTCCATTGTAGTATATGTAGTATTGCGGGCACTCATATCGCGTGATCTGACGTTCCACTCCCATGGTGAGTACTTCCAATTTGCCCCAAAAGAGGGCTCAAAATCTGGTATCCACAAGAATTGAAATTGAAAATCACCTGGAAAATACTGGATATTAGTCATCCACTTGGGCACACGCTGCTGCTCTATAGGGATGAGAGGGTTAATGGTAGGAAAGGGGTAGCGTGTATAATCAAACCCATGAACCATATCCAGTATCTGGCGGCCATCCACCCTTCCCCATACCACCTGCTGTTTGCCCAGTCGGACCTGCACCGGTCCATTTATATAATCAATGTAGTATTCCCGCAGGATGTCTGTAGCCCTTCGGTAGTAATGCAATCTTGACCGAGACCAATTAGCCGTACTATCGTAATATGTCTTCCCGTAGCTACTACGAAAGCCTGAACACCAATCATAGGCAGCATTGTAAAGATAGTCTATTTTCATGACGAACTGCAGATTTGGGGTAGGTTTATAGCGTGGCTCCAATTCAATAAGCCATTCCAGTTGTTGCCATGCGGTGTCTGTATCTTGGAATGGTTCCTGTTTCATGGGTTGATTGCGATACTTATTGACGTTTCTGTAGATGGCCATGGAGTTTCGATTATGTATAAACCCCCTTATTTCAAAATTGGGAATCCTCTCCATTAGGGGTTCTGTGAAATGTTCTCTGAGGGGATTCCAGGTGCTCAGCCAGGTCATGAACCCATCATCCTTCTCTTCTTCAGAAATACCGATTTTTGGAATAACAATCAGTAAAGTCAGAATAAAGACAACCATCAGGCACTTCAATTTCCTATCCATTTACTTACCCTCCTTGAAAAATCTCAAATTCCAAGCACCAAATCCCAAATAAATTTGAAATTCTAAATTCGAATAATATCACTTTGACCTTTCCACTATTGAACTAAAGATTTTCGTAAGTTGACTCGCTTCTTCAATTAGTAATTCTCTCTTCTTTTCGCCATCTTCATTTCTTAGTTCAGCAAGTTTCAACCAATAGGTAGTTTCTTTAGACTCTTTGCGGCAAATCTTAATTCTCATCACAAAATCCTTTTTACTCAAACATTCGTTTGCCTCGATATAATTTGCTCCAATAGAGGTGGCAGATCTGATAGCTTGTTTTGCTATTTCTATATTTGCCATGGTTTTTGGAATAGTTTTTATAAACCCGATTACTTCCTTAGCGAACTCTAACGTTCGGTCTTCCAAATCATACCGCATGGTAAAAATTCCAAGCACCAAGCTCCAAAGCACAAATAATTCGCAAATTCTAAGCCCCAAATCTCAAGCATATAGATCTGACTTTCCACCATTTTGAAATTTGATTTTGAAGATTGGAGTTTATTTGGAATTTGTGATTTGGAACTTGGCTTTTTATTTTCCCTCCTACTGGCTACTGACTACTTCAGTCTGCCTTCCCTCAACTCTTTCTCCAGCTCCTCAGGTAGCTTTATCTTTCGCTCCTTTTCAATTTCTGGTTTAAACTTGCCTCTTAAAAGCGGTGGCCGGGGTGGGAGTTCATCGGGAGTTTTAATAAAGGGAAACTCTTTTAATGATGGACTCCTCCAGGCGAATTCCTTTCTTAAATAATCGTGGGTAAACTCCGCATCAGACATAGGTTGATCAAACTTATAGTTAAATATGTAAACCGGCTGTCTGAAATCCCTCTGAACGTTCCAGTAGTTCCATAGAGTATGTACTGTGTATCCCTGTATCTTCTCCATCTTTTTCTCAAAAACTACCCAAAGGTATCCCTTTCTATCGTACTGCTCTTCCCTCCAGGGAATAAAGGTCTCTTTATCTATCCACCTCAGCCTTTTAGAGAGATAATAATTTGGATCTTTATTTATGCTCTTTATTACATAGCATTCCCTGGGCTCAGAGGGACACACTGCCCCTGGGGGCAGGATGTCCTCACCAATCAGGGTATGAGTTTCATCAAAGGGCTCAAGGCTAAATATGTCATCATAAGTCATGTCACCCCCTGCAAAACCATCTGCCCTATCTCCAGTAGCCAGGCGCCTCACATTTTTTAAGGAAGGAAGATATAGCCAGAAGTCTACCGCCTTGTATTTTTTGGGCGATTGTTTATACTTCCAATCCAACACCGCCATACCTCTAAGTGCAGGTGGGTAAACGACGAACACTATATCCTTATTGCGTGGTTCTCCCACTTTCAATTTTTTATCGGTATAATCCAGAACCTGGACATAGTTATCAAAGTAGTTTTTACGCTTCCTTAAGGCTGCGTTCTGCCTTATATATCCTCTGGCATCAACCTGAATACTTAAGGCATCCAGGTCATAATTCTTATATGCCTTTTCTATCCCTCCAGTCCATGAAACGGCATCGCACAAATACACAATCTGTTCAGCGGTATATGGAGGAGACCAGGGAAACCCGGGCTCCACCCCGTAGGCATCAGGAGGTAGATGACATAAAAAGACCATGCCGAGTATCAAAAACAGCCATTTTTTCAGAAAATCCTTCATAAATACGGTTCCTCCTTCCCCATGATTTAAAGTAGTCAGTAGTCAGTATCCAGCCTAAATTTTGTATATAATTCCAGAAGCCCACTAAACCATGATAAATCTTTTGAGTTCTAAATCTCACAACTCTTTCCTACTGACTACT
>DTXE01000275.1 GCA_012962595.1 Syntrophaceae bacterium
TACCTTACCTTGATCTTGAGATATACATCACCACCTCTTAATCCCTTCCCTCTAATTCTTAGTTTAGTCCCTTCTTTAATCCCAGGGGGAATGTTTACCTTAAGCCGCTCGGTCCTTCCCTCTACTGGGTAAGCTATCATAGTATTTATTCCGGATTGGGCTTCCTCAGGAGTTATGGTCAGGGTGTAATTTAGATCGGTATTTTCTTTTGGCATGCCCAGCAACTTATGGGAGAGATACTGATTGACCCTATGGGTAATTCTATTTAAGATACCCTTTTTCTTGGTCTTAAGTGATGTATCCTTTCTTATCTCAAAATGAAAGGGTCTTGTTTGGGATCCAAAGGCCCTATACCTTACTTGAAAAGGGCCTCCAAAGAATATACCGCCCATGAAGAATCCCCTGCCACCAAAGAATATCCGATCAAAAAACCCCTCATCAAATCGAAGACCAAACTTTTGAAATTCCCTAGCCAAATCCCTAAAAATCTGGCTGGCATAGGGGTCAGTAAAGACATCTCTAAAAATTTCTTCTTGGCTATGGGTAAACCCTGAGGCATGTCTCTGATCAAAACCAAATTGCCTTGCCTGATCATACTTCTGTCTTTTAATCTTATCTATTAGGACACCATAAGCCTCGCTTATTTCCTTAAATCTCTCCTCTGCCCATTTATCATCTTGATTTCTATCAGGATGGAATTGAAAGGCAAGTTTCCGGTAGGCCCTTTTGATTTCTCCTTCAGTGGCATTAGGGCTTACTCCTAGTATCTGATAGTAATCTTTTTGATTGTAATATCTCGTCATTTTTTTCTCAAAAAACGTTTTTAGAATCTTAATAATTTTCCCCTCCAAATTCAAGCCAATAAATGCAGGACTTTCCCAAAAAATCCTCGTTGATTTCATTTTGAAGGGAGGGGATAAATGGTAAGATAGATAATCCTTTAAAGAACTCCATAGCCCAAACATTGTTAAAGCAGCCATAGATGCGGGGCTGGAAGAAAGAGAGCTAAATGGTTATAGATACTGGGCATTTAAAGATATTAGGTTGGGGGAGGTCA
>DTXE01000276.1 GCA_012962595.1 Syntrophaceae bacterium
CTGCGACCCAGGATATGCTCAAAATGGGTGAGAGTATTTCAGAGATCTCCATTATTCTCCCCGATCAAAATAGGGTGGATGAAGTGGCGAACTTCTTGAAGAAAATGGGAAAATTGAGATTTTGCTAAAACTTGTAATGAATATAAAAATCCTCCAAGTTGATATATTTACTCTTGAGATATAGGTGCTTCTACCTTAGAGACATTCTTCATGACAGTGGATTCCACTCTATGAGTGGATATATAAGCCAGATACAGGGAGGTTAGCATAAATATGACGGCAACTACAGTAGTCAATTTTCCCAGGAATGTTCCCGGGCCAGCACTTCCAAATAGGGTTTGGCTGGCACCCCCAAAGGCAGCACCCATAGAGGCACCTTTTCCAGACTGGAGAAGTACGATCAAAATAAGACCAATGCATATAAAAATGTGAATTATGAGGAACAGGGTAATCATGATTGAATCTCTTAGCCCCGTTCAAATCTCACAATATCAATAAATGATGGAGCATTAAGGCTGGCACCACCTACTAAAGCCCCATCTATATCAGGCTGGGCCATAAGACCTCCAATATTATCCGGCTTTACACTCCCACCATATATTATTCTTACAACATTTGCAAGATGTGTATCATATAAACTACTAAGAAGTTGGCGTATAAATTGATGGGCCTCTTGGGCTTGGAGATCCGTGGCGGTTTGCCCCGTACCAATAGCCCAGATAGGTTCATAAGCAATAATCAAGGATTTGACTTCATCAGGAAGTAGATTATAGAGGCATTCATTAATTTGTCTTTCAATCACATTAAAGGTATGGCCCATTTCCCTTTCTTCAAGGGATTCCCCAATGCATACTATAGGTACAAGACTGAAGTTAAGGGTTGCTTTGATTTTTCTATTGATCATTTCATTGTCTTCCCTAAAATATCGCCTCCTTTCGGAATGTCCCACAATCACATACCGGCAACCTACATCCCGAAGCATGGCAGGAGATATCTCACCAGTGTAAGCTCCGCTCTCCTCCCAAAAGGTATCCTGGGCAGAAAGTTGGATAACAGAATCTTTGATCTGATCAGATACTACCTTCAAGGCAGTGAAGGGAGGTGCCACTACCACGTCCACATTCTTCTCCTCCAAAAATGCTTCTTTCAAATGAGATACTAATACTAAGGCTTCATCTATGGTCTTATACATCTTCCAATTGCCAGCTATAAAAGGCCTTCGTTTCATACTTAACCACTTCTTATTGAGATATTTTGACTAAGAAATTTAGCAAAACCTGATCAATTTCTCAAGATAATTGTTTATCTCTCAGCCATTGCTTAAGATCTATTTTCCGATACAGAATTGACTGAAGATGCGATCGAGCACATCATCAGGGGTAGTAACTCCTATAACCTCACCTAAATGATCAAGGGAGGTCTGAATATCCACTGCTATAAGTTCGGGTGGGATGCCATTTATAAGCTCATCCCTGGCACGCTCAAGGGCATGAAGAGCCTTTCCTATGGCTATCTTGTGTCGGGTGTTTGGAACAAATAAGGGAATGGTGGAATCGATTCTATCCCCCAGAATTATCTGAAAAATGGCTTCTCTTAAGTCATCAATACCGTAATTGTAAAGGGCGGATATCTTGACCACTATTTTTTCGGAAAATGCCTCCACACCTTTAGGAATAGAATTTTCAGAAACCAAGTCCATTTTATTTAAAACTACTATTACGGGTCTATTCCGGACTTCCTCATAAAGTGCAAAATCGTGTTCATCTGGGCCACTGCTTGCATCCACCATAAATATGACAATTTCTGCCTCGGCTAGCCTATCTTTAGCTATTTTTATACCTGCTTCTTCTATAACATCCTTGGGGCATCCCATGCCTGCAGTATCCATAATTCGAAGCGGTATCCCTTTTATGTTGATAAACTCCTCGATGACATCTCTAGTAGTCCCTGGTGTAGGGGTTACGATGGCCCGGTTCTCTTTTAATAACACATTGAGCAGGCTTGACTTTCCCACATTGGGCTTACCTATGATAATAGCCGATATGCCTTCTCTATAAATCCTGCCTCTCTCATAATGGGCAACCATGGCCTTGAGGGGCTCAATAACTTCCCTTTCCATATAGGAGATAAGATGTGTGGAGTTAAGTATCTCTATATCTTCCTCAGGAAAGTCTATGGCGGCCTCTAAATGGGAGAGTACATATATAATCCTTTCCTGTATATTCCGTATCTCTTCATATATTTGGCCCTTGAGTTGCTGTGTAGCCAATGATAAGGCCCTTTTTGTCTTAGACTTGACCATATCCACTACCGCCTCTGCCTGAGTCAGGTCTATTCTACCATTTAGAAAGGCCCTTCTTGTAAATTCGCCAGGCTCCGCCAGTCTTGCACCCTCCTTTAAAGTCAGTTCCAAAACCTTTTGGAGAACGAGTATCCCTCCATGACAGTTAATCTCTAATACGTCCTCTCTGGTATATGTCTTGGGTTTCCGCATCAGGGTCAGCAATACCTCATCAACCATTGATCCATCCTGGGGGTCTTTAATCTTACCATAGTAGAGGCGATGTGAAGAGAGGCGTGATACCGGATTTTTGGGCTCAAAAATCTTAACTGCAATCTCCTCTGCTAATGGACCACTGACTCTGACGATGCCAATCCCTCCTTCACCAATGGGAGTCCCTATGGCCGCTATGGTGTCATCCATACTAATCATTTTTTTGTTTTCTTGGGAAAGATAACTACCCTTCTTAGGACTCCTTCTCCACTGCTTTTGGTTTTTAGCATCTGATCGTTTTGTAGGGCTAGGTGAATAATCCTTCTATCATGGGCATTCATAGGATCGATAGTGATGGGCTTTCCCAGCCTTTTGGCCTTCTCCCCCAATTTGTGAGCTAAATTAACTAGGGATTCTTCCTTTCGCTTCCTGTAGGTTTCGGCGTCCACAATAACCCTAAGATTTTTGGAAGACCACTTATTTACTATTTTATTGACTAGATATTGGATGGCATCCAATGTCTGGCCTCGCTTTCCAATTAGAAGGCCTGGTGACCCGCACTCAATGGTAAGCAATATCCCTTGATCATTTCTAACTCCATTCACTTTGGCATTTTGATCCAGCTTGGACAGGATATTTTCCAAGATCTCCTTTGCCCTTTTTAAATCTTCATCGTAGGCTGGCTCTCCTGGTTCTTTAGGACTTACCTTTATCTTTGCCTTCTTAATTAAACCCAAAATGCCCAAGGA
>DTXE01000277.1 GCA_012962595.1 Syntrophaceae bacterium
ATTTTCTCTTAATGACCAGATTCTTTGGTCAAAATAGCCTTTCACATCATGGCTAAAGAAATTCATATATATTTGGTTACATCTCTCGGCAGTACGGCTGGTCAAATATACCTTGATATCCTCCGGGATGATTCTATCCCTTTTGGCATTTTGTAACACGTATAATACCCTCTGTGTCCGGTCTAACGCACGGGCAGGGATTATGATAATACCACTCTCCCTTATCCCCGTTTCTAATTGCTTTAAAAATGAATTAAATGGATTATCACTTATTCTCCGGCTGCGATTTCCATAGGTAGATTCCATAATGATATAATCTGCTTCAGAGATTATAGCTGGTTCCTTAAGCATTGGAGAAGACCGGTTTCCAATATCTCCTGTGCAGACAAACTTTACCTCCTTTGATCCAGTCTTTATCCAAATCTCATACATGGCAGAACCCAATATGTGGCCGGTATTTTTTGCCCTAACCTCTACATCAGGGGATAGCCGGTATTTTTTGCGGTAATCGATTGCGACCATCTTCTCCAAAACCGATTTGACCTCTTTTCTTATGCACACATTGCAAACAGAAAGTCTTTTATCAAAAAGGCTTATATCTTCCCGACGGAATTTGATTACTTCTTTATTTTCTGGTTTAATCTTCTTTACCCAAGGACATTCTGAATCAGGATGGAGAACATGGGATTTTTTGCTCTTTATAAAGGTCTCCTCACCAAATCCCCCATGATGTTCTAAGATTGAAGATAGTTGAATTTTCAATAATTCCTCGGTAGGTTTGGTACAGTATATCTTGCCTTTAAAACCCCTCCTGATAATCAAAGGAAGGCGGCCACAATGGTCACTGTGAGCATGGGTTAGGAGTAAAAGATCTAACTTTGCAGGATCAAAATAAATAGACTCATTCCTGTGTATGGCATTTTGTCTCCTGGCTTCTATATCAAGTCCTTCATCTTCAGGAAAGAACAGTCCACAGTCCACAAGGAACTTTGTGTAGCCTGTCTCAAATAAAATGCAGGATCCTGAGACCTGTTCAGCCGCCCCCAAAAAAGTGAGATTTATTTCCGCATATACCTGGAGGGTGGTGAAAAAAGAAAGGAACACCCCGCCTAAAAATATGACCAGTGATCTAAAAAGCCGGTCAGATTTCATATGCATACTCGAATTTTCCCATATAATGGTAATTTTTTAACCTTTCCATAAGCTGTGGAATAATTTCAGGATGATTTCTAACTTGAAGTGCTATAATGCCTTTGTAATTTGCTGTGGGATAAATCACGTGCATAATCCAAACAAGCAGCGATCTGTTCCTCAGTGAGGTCTGGGAATTCCTTTATGATTTCCTCAGCGGTATTGCCTGCAGCTAGATATCCAAGGATAAGGCTAACTGGGATTCTGGTTCCTTTAATTGGTGGTTTACCCCGAAGCACATCAGGCGTGCTTACAATATAGTCTCTCCAATCTGTCTGCATATTGCTTTCCTTCTACAATGCCTAAACGGAACTGGACTAATC